>CALLWY010000020.1 GCA_938015865.1 uncultured Planctomicrobium sp. | reverse complement strand
CCGACGTCCGGTTCAGGAGTCGAGAATCGCGCTGATATCGAGCAGATACAACTGGCGACCGTTCCCCCCATGAGGAGAATCAATCACCACCATCCGACCATCGTTGCTGGTTCGGGGATGCAGGTCACAGCGCCATTCTCCTGCGTAAACAGGATCAAGGTAGAACTCTCCCAGATTGAACCGGCGATGAGTCGGCTCATGGTACAGATAGGGGATCTGGTTCCGCTGCTTGTTGGGATAAGCATCACACAGGATCCAGCCCGGATGTCCGGGAACATCGGTGTTGTGGCCGTCGACGGGCATTAACTCCCCGCCGACGGGAGTGACCTCGCTGGTCAGATTATTGACGATGTAAAAGCCTCGTGGCTTCCCGGGTGGCTGCGTCCACATGACCAGATTCTCCGCATCTCTCCAGACAAAGTGAGAGATCATTCCGGTCAGATTGAGAATCCGGACATCGCTGCCATCGAGATTGGCAGAGACCATTCGGGTCTTCCACCCCTTTTTCATATCGGGCTTGCCTCCGTTCTCCGGATCCGGCTCGCGCCAGCGGTTGAGGACCACAAACCGTTTCGAGTCGGGAGCAACGAGCAGGTGGTTGAACCAGTGCCATTTGTCCGAGACGTCATTCCCTTCAAAGGGGATTTTGGCAATATCCGCGAGGGACAGGATCAGCTGCCGTTCCCCTGTATTCATGTTGACCCGGAAGACGCCAGAGTCCTTGGGGGCTTTCTGGTCAGCGTTTTCATCAGGAAGACCGACGTATCCATATCCAGGGCGTAGAGACTGAATGCGGGCAAAGTCAGCAGTAACGGCATTTTCCCCGTCCGCGGCCAGTGCATAAATCGGGGAGGGGATTGTCCGGCGTTCCCCGGTTTCCACATTCAGGATCCGGCAGACATGGCGGTCGCCTTCGCGATCGTTCCAGACCACTTCGTTCCGGCTTCCGGGACGCCACTGGAGCATACATCCCTGCTGCCATCCCCAGGCATTGCTTTGCCCGAGTTCAATCCACTTGTCATTGTCGTGAAGATCGACCATCCCCACGTTGATCACGTCGTCGGCAGTCGGGGTTCGGTGTTCGAAGCTCACTTCGTTCGACAGGACGTAGCGATTCGTGGGATCGAATTCGAGTTTGTCGTAGTACCCGAACCAGTGAAACTTCGGACCACGCGTGATGGCTCGAATCGGGACGGGGGGATTGGCCCGAAGCGAGCGGGTCAGTGTGGTTGAGGCCATCAGGGCCAGCGAGGAGGCTTGAAGAAACTGCCGACGAGTCACATTCATCAGGTGGGGTCCTTTCGAGGGTAAATCATTGAGGCAACTGGAAGGAGTCTTGAGGAAGGTGCGGGGATTACTCGGATGCTCCAGTGTTGCGATTCTTTGAGGCAACGTCCACCGCTACTGTCCCGATGTCTCCAATCAGACCATTGACAGCACCTTTTCCATCGGGGTGCAGGCGACTGCTCAGGAAGATGACATACAGGTCATTCCCCGGGTCAATCCAGAGCCCCGTTCCGGTAAATCCACCATGTCCGATGGCCCGTTCGCTCATCCCTTTCCCTTTATTTCGGGAAAAACCGGTCTGACGATCCCATCCCCATGTCCGAACTCCACTTCCCGGGACCGGGCGCGACACCAGCATGGCATCGATGGTCTCCGGCTTCAGGACCCGGACTCCATCCAGCTCCCCCTGATGGAGGATCATCCGGGCATAGCGGCTCAGATCACTCGCAGATGAGAACAGACCCGCATGCCCTGCAACACCATTCATCCTGCGGGCTCGTGGGTCATGAACAGTCCCGCGAATCCAGTTCTCGCCTTCCTTTTCCGTGGGGGCGATCCGCTCCCGCAGGGATTCCGGGGGGCAATACCCGGTGTCGTTCATCCCCAGCGGCTGAAAGATCTGTCTGCTGACCCACTGATCAAGTGACTCCCCGCTAATCCGCTCGATCAGTTTTCCGAGGACAATGAATCCGACGTCGGAATACTGAAACTTTTCTCCTGGCGGAGCACGAAGATCGAGGGCACAGATTCGCTCCCAGA
Source organism: uncultured Planctomicrobium sp. (assembly GCA_938015865.1). Classification (GTDB taxonomy): domain Bacteria; phylum Planctomycetota; class Planctomycetia; order Planctomycetales; family Planctomycetaceae; genus Planctomicrobium. The sequence goes on along the minus strand of CALLWY010000020.1, from coordinate 2,642 downwards.
TCTGCTCCTGAGTGCCGGTGTAGTCGCGGATGTGATTATCGGGGATCAGCCCGGACGTGTGCGTCAGTAGCTGAGACACCGTGACGGACTCTTTTCCGTTTGTTCCGAACTCGGGGAGGTATTTCGAGACAGGGGCAGCGGGGTCGATTTTCCCTTGCTCGATCAGAAGCATCATTCCGGTTCCGGTTGCGACCGGCTTTGTCACCGAGGCCAGATCGAAGATCGTATCGAGCGTCATCGGCTCAGGTGTGGGAAGCACCTGACGCTGGCCGTACGCCTGAAAATGCAGGATGCGATCCCGGGTGCCGATCAGGACCACCGCTCCGGGCATTTCTCCCGAGTCGATGGCAGCCTGAATGAGTGGATCGATCTGGGGAATCCCGACAATCGGCTGTTGGGCGACCGCACTTTTGAAGTACGGAGCAAGGACAATCACGACAACAGCGAGGATCAGCCGCATCGATGCAGACTCCAGTCAGGAAAGTCAGATTATGGAGTGGAATACTGACTGATCGTATCCAAAGCAGCCTGCGATGTCACACCGGGGAGAATCGCTCTACGCAGTCACCGGGGAAGCGTATACCCGATGTCTTTGGGCTTTTCCCCTTGAACCTGGCCGGCATCATCGGCTCCATCCTCTCCGATGCTGTAAATAATGATTCCATTGTCGTTCGCAATAAGCTTAAGTGGCTTACCGTCGTAGGGATCTGTCCTGAAATCGGCATTCTCTGAATTCTCCAGAGGAAACGCTGCATCCAGTTCTTCAAGTGATGCCGGGAGGCGACCTTCTCGGAGACGAAACCGCTGGGCGTCGATCAGTGCAATCATCGAGCGCTGGCGGGCGATCACCCCGGTCTTTGCATCCATCCAAAATTCAATGCTGTCTGTTGAGGTGAAGAAGAGTATCGCCGCTCGGGTGAGTCGGTAGACCCAACGGGACTGAACTCGGTCCGCAGACCGCTTTGCCATTTCGTGGTAGTTCGGCCACGGCTTCTCCAGATGCTCCCTGACAATGACATCCCGGTCCAGAACTGCGAGTTTGTACACGAGTCGGAGCGGTTCCGGATAGGTACGATCCATATGATCGAGGGTGAGAGCCAGTTCTCCGTCGAGGACTCTCTGTAGCCCGGACTGATAGTCGAAACTGGCGATCAGATCACGAAGGGATTTCAGTTCCTCGTCTTTCCAGTTGCTCGAAGGGAGGATCAATTCCAGAACGCGGCCCCCTTGAATCAGAAGTCCATATCGAACAAGTTGTGAGATGATGAGCGGTTCATATCGAAGAACCTCCGATGCCAGAAAGATCCCTCGCAGATCCTGTAGCGCTTTCTGATGATTGCCGTCGTGGGCCTGCACATAGGCGTCCAGCTCCAGCAGGCGGGCGGCCTTACGGATCGACTGGATTTCATCCAGAACTGTCTCAAATCCTGCATGGTAATCCGTAGGGAACCGGACATAGCCGGGGGGATTGATGGCATCTTCGATCGCCTTCAACTTCTCGGGATGATGGAGCAGAAACTGACGGGATTCGTCCAACTGGCTCCATTCTTCTCCCGGAGGAGGGATAGGTGAAGTTGATGTCCCGAAGATGGGGAGGGAATTTGCAGCTGGGGATGCCCAAGCCATTCGGGTGGCGAGAATGGCCTTTTGCCACGCTTCGGTCGTGTTTGGCTTTCCCTCCGGAATGGTGTGGTAGGCATTCAGTTCCTGAACCGAAGTGGGAATTCCCTTGTCCTGCAACGATGCCAGTCTTCCTCTGAGCTCCATTCGCAGAAACGTCCAGTATCCACCGACCGCGAGTATGATGACGCACGGGATCAGAAAGATCAGGAAAAGGACTGTCCTGGAATGGGTCCGTGCTGGAGGAGACGTGGAATCCGTCATGGGCGACCCTCAGGAATGGGATGTCATGGGCTTTCAAGAGTCACCCGGTTTCAGACCATTCTTGGGTGACCTATACGAGAAGACGTCACAGGTTTCTTCGATCACAGAACGCGATCAAAACTCTCCGGGATTCAAAATTGACCCGAGAATTCTCGAATCTTTCAGGAATCCGCTGAAATCATCTTGTTCAGGTCGCCAATGACCGTGGCAGCCATGTCGATCGTCGCTGGTCCGGACTCGGGCAGGGACTGCCCCACTCCAAGGAATTCAAGGAAGGGGTCAATTTCGTGGAAGACCTTCACGCCCAGCACTGTCTCCAGCTGTCGGAGGGCATTGCGGTGTTCTACCCGGTCAGGTGCTCCGACCAGCTTGGAACAGGTGGCCAGATTGTGGAATCCTGCCCGGGTCTTCAGATCATACAGCAGATAATGAATCTTGACGTTAGTCCAGACCCCAATCACTCCCACGGGAAGAGTCCGTCGGTCGAAGTCTTCCACAAGGGCTTCGAGGGTATCTGCCAGAGGAGTATCTTCAAAATCATTGATCCCCGTCGCATCGACCACAGCAGATCGCCCACGATCGCGGCTGAAGGCTTCTACTGCGTCAACGAACTGGGCGCCGTGGGTTCCCATGATGCAGTGAGGACCAAAGAATTCGAGTTCGGCCTGTTGTCGAGGATCGTCCGGATCGTGCCAGTCCCGGATATGGACAATCCGGACATGTTCGGCACGTGCAGCGGACGAGAGTGCCCGAACAAG
>CALLWY010000019.1 GCA_938015865.1 uncultured Planctomicrobium sp. | reverse complement strand
TTCGATTGTAAATGCAGTAGGTCAACAGCCCTGCAACAATCACAATGCATAAGCCATTGATCATCTGAATCCCGGAGATGCCGAACGTCTGGATCAGCCCGTAGCCAATCAGCTGGCTCAACCAGGGGAGATCAATGAAGGGCATCCCTTTCGCCAGTGGCATGGTCGGTTCGACTGTCGGAACGGCCCGGTTCTGCACAATCCAGCGGCCGTAGCTGAGGTGTCCCCACAGATCGGTATGCCAGACGGGAGTCAGGTTGCTGAAGATGTACAGCCCCCCAAGGACCAGCGCAATCCAGACAACCGAGGTGTTCGCTTTCAGCCATTCCGGAGTCCGGTCCTGAAGGAGAGCGACATTCGGAGTTCCATCTTCGTTGAGATAGTTCATTTCGCCGGGCTGCTGGTGGTCCGTATCGAGCGGAGCGTCTTTGACGATTGTACTCATGATCGAGGTCCGAAATCAGTACGAACGCAATGCGTGCCGATTTGTCAGGAATTTCTCCGAAAATGCGTTGGTTCCCTCTCAACCTATGTCCCCCGGAACAGGGGAGTCGATTGTGAAGCAGACGCATTGGTGAGAAAAGGAGACAGATTGCCCACAGAATGAGGCCTGTGTGCAATTTGATGTGTTTGACGGAATGTTGCGATTTGGCAACCGCGAGTAGCTGAATCCCCGGGAGCGAGATAAAATCTGGACTTCTGTATTTGGACGAATTGTTTCGAGGTTTCTGCATCACTTCTGACTGATGAGATTCTGTCGGAGCGACGGTCGAGCCTTCTGGAGATGGACCAGACAACATGCATGCTGCATTTAATGAATACCTTCAGGAACAACTTGCCGCAGTCCGTGAGCAGGGGCTTGAGAAAACGGAACGGATTATTCAGACACCTCAAAACGCCCGCGTCGGCGTCCCGGGGGGAAAAGAAGTTCTCAATCTGTGTGCCAATAATTATCTGGGACTGGCCGATCATCCCGCGATCATTGAGGCGGCATCTGAGACGTTGAAGAAATGGGGCTTTGGAATGGCCTCGGTTCGCTTCATCTGCGGGACGCAACAGATTCATCGCGAACTGGAACAGACCATCAGCCGATTTCTTGGAACCGAAGAGACGATTCTCTATTCCTCCTGTTTCGATGCCAATGCAGGTCTGTTTGAGACCCTCCTGAGCGATCAGGATGCAATCATCTCCGATGAACTGAATCACGCGAGCATCATCGACGGGGTTCGTCTCTGTAAGGCCCAGAGGTTCCGTTACAGGAACAACGACATGGCCGATCTGGAAGCGAAACTCAAAGAGGCTGCCGGAGCACGCTTCCGTCTGATCGCGACCGATGGTGTGTTTTCTATGGATGGCATTCTTGCCAACCTTCCCGGCATTTGTGAACTCGCAGACAAATACGATGCGATGGTGATGGTCGATGACTCCCATGCTGTCGGTTTCACCGGGAAAACCGGGGCGGGAACTCCGGAGCATTTTGGTGTCACCGATCGCATCGACATTATCACGGGGACACTCGGGAAGGCACTCGGGGGGGCCAGTGGAGGGTACACCTCGGGAAGTAAAGCGATCGTCGACTGGTTGCGGCAGCGTTCCCGCCCGTATTTGTTCTCGAATTCCGTCGCCCCTGCGATTGTGGGAGCGGCATTAAAGGCGATTGAACTGATCTCAACGGGTGATGACCTGCGCCGGCAGCTGCGGGAGAATACAGCCTTTTTCCGGGAAGAAATTCAGAAACTTGGACTGACGATCGTTCCCGGGGAACACCCGATTGTCCCGATCATGTTGGGCGATGCGGTGCTGGCCAATCGAATGGCCAATGCCCTTCTGGAGCGAGGTGTCTATGTAGTTGGCTTCTCGTTCCCGGTCGTTCCCAAGGGGAAGGCTCGAATTCGGACGCAGATGTCTGCAGCCCATACCCGCGAAGACCTGGAATTCGCGCTGGAACAGTTTGACGCGGTGAAGAAGGAACTGGGAATCTGATAGGTTTGTTGCCGTTCTCATTCAGTTTGAGTGGGCAATGGCTCCTGTTGAGAGTAGTTGAGTCCGAGTGCATCAGAGGAATGCCCGCTCTGGTCAGAGTGAATTCGGTATGGGCGGCATTGGCAGACTCATGAGACTGCACTGACGTCGGGAAGAATGATCCATCAGGACAACCACAATCCGACTTGCGTGAGACGCCCGAAAACTTTGTCTTTCGGGACGTTGACGCTCTCGTCGCGCTATCTGCTTTCACCTCTGGCCGGATTCACGAATCTTCCCTTTCGTCGCATCTGTCGTGAGATCGGAGGGGTGGGGCTCTGTACGACGGATCTGGTGAGCGCACGAGGGCTGCTGGAACGGAGTTCGAAATCACTTCAGCTGATCGAGACCTGCCCTGAAGATCGCCCGTTCGCGGTTCAGATTTTTGGCCCGGACCCGATTGAGATGCGCGATGCAGCTCAGTTCCTGCAGGAGCGGGGGGTCGATTCAATCGATATCAACATGGGATGTCCGGTCGCCAGAATCACAGGGAACGGAGCGGGATCGGCGATGATGTGTGCTGCCGACCGGACCTTATCTCTGGTACAGAGTGTGGTTGAAGGGGTACAGGTTCCTGTCACCGTGAAGATGCGACTTGGATGGGACAGCACGCAGCTGACGGCCCCCTTCTTTGCCCGCGAATTTGAACAGATTGGGGTGAAGGCGGTCACTATTCATGGGCGGACACGCGAACAGGGGTTCACCGGGACAGTCAACCGGGGTGGAATTCGTCAGGTGGTGGAAGCGGTGGAACGAATCCCTGTCATCGGCAACGGGGATATCCGGACCATTGCCGATGCGGAGACGATGTTCCGTGAAACCGGCTGCCAGGGAATCTCCATCGGACGGGGAGCACTAGCGAACCCGTGGATTTTTCGCCAGCTCGTGGAATGGGAACTGACGGGAGAGTGTCATCCCCCCGGAAACTTCGATGACCGACTGCAGTTGATGCTCAGACAGTTCCAGTATCTGGTCGATCAGGTCGGAATGGATCGGGGGATCCGGATGTTCCGCAAGATGGGGCACTGGTATTTGAAAGCGATGCATGTCCATAAACAACTTCGTCACGAGTTTCAGTTAGCCCGAAACCGTGACGAGTTGAATGCTGCAATTGAACGAATTCGCGAAGCGGGACCAGTGCGGGGAGATCGAACAGGAATTCTCCCAGAGATGCATGTCCCGGTCCCCGGAGGACCAGTTGAACGCTGGTAGTTGTCCTGCCCCTTGACCAGTCACTCACCGCAGTCTCATGGCACCATGGTGGCACTTTCATGTCGACAGGTCATGAACCGGTAATGACGCCCACAGCCTTGCACACCATGGGTTCTGCCCGTCCCGAAATGGTGAATGTGAAGTTTTCGGAGAAGGGACCCGGCTTGTCCGGGGCTGTCATCTTGAACGGGATGACGTGAACCGTTTTCTGGACATCGCCCGGGGCCTGCACTTCAAAGCAATCCGCAGCATCACACTGAATGTGTTGAATGGCGAACTGACGCTTCCCCTTGAGAACGATTCGGAACTCTTTTACCTCACCCGGCTTGAGTGTCCCCAGCTGGAACTCTCCCGAAGGAGCAAACACGATGTCTGGCTCCACATTTCCGAGTACCAGAACCGGGACTTCAGGAGCGTGAGTGTCGTTTGTGATCAGTCGAATCTGATCCTGAATCGGTCCGAGGGGAGCATTGTCTTTCAGGACAACATGGAGGTCATAACGGACTTGTCCTCCCCCCCGAAAGACCTCCCGAACGGTCGCTGAGATGCGTTCATCGGGGACCCGGACATCCGTAATCTGCCAGTCATCACGTCCAGCGTATGCCACGTTAAGTGTTCGCTCAGCAGGCTGTCCGTACTCTACGCTGCCAAAGTTGGCGCTTCCTGGTTCCGGAGTGATCACCACATCAGACCGAATGTAGGCGGTGATGGGAACGCGAACTGTCTTGGTGCTGGACCCTTGTGGACCGCGGAACGTCAGCGTGACATCCACGTTGGAGTCCTTGCGTCGCATGAACTTCACCGTGTTCATCTTGATTTCGATGACTGCCTTGTCACCGGTTTTAAGCAGAGTGCGATCCGGCTTGGCGGCAGTACAACCGCAGGTGGTCGCAACGTTATCGATCGTAACGTCTTCCTGATAAATATTTTCAATGACGAGATTCGCCCGGGTGTCGGCTCCTCGGGCCACAGTGCCGAAGTCGTGACTCAACTCCGAGAACATTTTCGTTGCCCAGTTTTGCTCCTGCGCACTCGCAGGGAGGGCGGTCAAACAGAGCAGAAGAGGGATCGCTCCCGTTACAAAACGATGAATTCTCATGGTGGTCGACTTTCCAGACTGTCGGGATTCGTCTCTAGGGTACTCAGAACACCGGACCAGTACTGAACTGTGTGATACTACTGATGTTATCGACTTTGGTTGTGGACTGCAAAAAAATTTTGACGGACGGACCCGGAAAGACCATTAGATCAGGGAGCAGGGTGATCCGGCCTGTGACTTCGGTTTAAACTCGTGCGATCCTGGCCTTCTGCAACTCTGGTTCCAATCTCGACGAGAAGAGTCACAGGAAGCCTCTCGAAACGTAAAGGACATCTGATCTGAAGGAAAAAGACGAGCACGATGCAATGCCTTCCCTTCCTTCAACTTTCGATGAAGTTCGGATTTCGGTGACTTCTCGCCCATTGTTGACTGGAGGGACGAATCGGGCCAAAGTCTCGGGGTTTCTGCGATTCAATGCCCTTTTTGATTCGGCAGCGACGTTCTTCCGCAGCATCGCTCGAGGTGTCCCGGTACGCAAGAGCATGCCCTGTAAACTGGAATCGCGACGAAGTTTCTCCGATCGACAGCGAATTTCGAGAATTTTTTCCGAAGGCCACGACGGGTCGGAAAATCTGGACAGTGATTACCGAATTGCGCGACTTTGCATCGCAGCGAAATAGTGCACAGGACTCGTCTCCTGCTGCACAGGGCGAGTGGCTGTCCGAAGGTTCGGATGTTGGAACATCCCTGGAAGTGGGATGGTTGGGGCGAAATGGTTGGGACTAATCTGTCAGCAAATTCCGGATCATCATGATGGCAGCGGGACCAACAAGAACGACGAAGATTCCGGGGAAAATGAACAGCACCAGCGGAAAGATCATCTTCACCGCAGTCATGGCGGCCTTCTCTTCAGCGAGCTGACTTCTCTTCACTCGCATGCTGTCCGATTGGACTCGAAGGGCTTGCGCAATTGACGATCCGAATTTGTCTGCCTGAATGAGAATCGCTGCGAGGGCTTTGACATCATCCACTCCGGTCCGGACGCCGAGGTCGTGGAGCACCTCTCGCCGATTCCGTCCCATCTGCAATTGAAAGTTCGCGTGATTGATCTCGGAACAGATGTCTTTTGCACTGTCGCTCAGTTCTTCTGCGACCCGTCGCATGGCTGCATCCAGCCCGAGTCCCGCTTCAACGCACACCACCATCAGGTCCAAGGCATCCGGCAGCGACAGAAAAATCCTCTGTTTTCGGGAACTTGCCAGAAACGAGACCACAATATCCGGGATGAACATCCCAAGGCCTCCCCCGATGCCAGCTGCAAGCATCCCGTCCGTAGTGAAGCCTTGTGTGAAAAGGCCAATCCCTCCCCCCAGGACGGTTCCAACGACTAGCGATGCCATTTTGACCGCGAGAAACAGCTCTGTAGCATAGGGAGATGAGAAACCTGCATTTGCAAGCTTCACTTTGAGTTTGCTTTGTTCGAGTTCCGTCTTGGGAGTCAGGGCTTTGGAAAGAGCGGGAGCAGCCTTTTTCAGGGCGGACCCGATGCCGTTTCCTTTCTGTTCTTCTGAAGATCGCCGGCGTGGATCTTTCAGAACGTCGAGCCGTTCCGCCGCACGGGAGTCGTCAGAAGTAAACAGGGACGAAACCGCCCAGACACCCGCCATGACAGTCACGAAGACTGCAGCGGAGAGCAGATAGGGATGGGCAAAGATTTCCATGTCACGGGCCGCGATAATTACAAAGATGGAGAGGAACTGGAGGAATCGATTCGGCGAAGGAACTACACCTTGATGGCAATAATTTTCTTGATAGCGATTGCTCCCAGAATCTGTAGGACAACGGCCCCGGCGACCATTTTTCGTCCGAGGTCATCGGTGAACAGGAGCATCACGTAGTCCGGGTTCAGGTGCCAGACTGCAAAGAACAGTACAATTGGCAGGGCCATCAGCACGATTCCGCTGATTCGTCCCTCTCCGGTCAGGGCTTGAACCTGTCCCATAATGCGGAACCGTTCGCGAATAATGTGGCCGATTTTGTCGAGGATTTCTGCGAGGTCACCTCCTGATTGACGCTGAATCGCCACGGCCATCGCAAAGAACTTGTAGTCCATGTTCGGCATGCGGGTGTACAGGTTCTTGAGGGCCTGCTCCAGAGAAATTCCGAGGTTTTGCTCCTCGTATGCGATGTTGAATTCCTTCGAAATTGGATCAGGAAGTTCATCCACAACGACCTTCAGCGCGGATGCCAATGAGTGACCCGATCGCAATGCCCGGGCAACCAGTTCCATCGCATCCGGCAACTGCTGTGCGAACTTCTTGAATCGCCGTCCCCGCATGTACATCAGCCACCCAATTGGGAGCAGCCCCATGACGATCACAACCAGGGGATACAGGGGAAGGGGGAGTCTCGCCACAATCGCGAGGACCAAACCCAAAATGCCGCATCCAATGATGATCAGCCCGAATGTTTCTGGCTTCATCTGGATGTCAGCCTGCATGTAGAACAGCTTCACATTCTTGAAGCGGTCCAGGATCTGTTGCGCAAACGAGGAGAGTCCCCCCAGTCCTTCCTTCAGGAGTGCTTCCCGTGTCACTTTAGGGGTGTCCAGCGGAGAGTTGTTTCTCTTCCCCGCCAGGATTTCGAGCCGCTCTTCGACATTCGTGGTGCCCGCGCTGTCAAACAGCATGGCAATTGCTGCAATCATTCCGGTGACAGCGATGAAGACCATCACCGAAGCGACCATCGGACTGATTGTGAATGCAAGCAGCATCGTTACGACCCCAGACGTCGAGCTGTGAAGAGATTTGCGGGGAGACGGACTCCGGCCGCTTCAAGGCGATGCATGAACGAAGGACGCACTCCAGTCGCTTCGAAGTGGCCATACGCCTTGCCGTCTGCATCAATTCCATCCTGCACGAATCGGAAGATGTCCTGCATGATGATTGTGTCCTGCTCCATGTTCAGGACTTCTGTGATATAGGTGATTTTGCGTGGTCCACCTTGCAGCCGGCTTGCCTGAATGATGAGGTCCACCGCAGAGGACAGCTGGTGCCGAATGGCTTTCAATGGCAGGTCGGCTCCTGCCATAGTGACCATCGTCTCGATACGGGCGACTGCATCGCGTGGGGTGTTGGCGTGAACGGTGGTCATGGAGCCTTCGTGGCCGGTATTCATGGCCTGAAGCATGTCCAGCGTCTCTGGTCCACGGCATTCCCCAACGATAATTCGATCGGGACGCATTCGCAGAGCGTTCTTGACCAGATCTGTGGCGGTGATCTGTCCTTTGCCTTCGATGTTCGCGGGGCGAGTTTCCAGTCGCAGAACATGTTCCTGCTGCAATTGAAGTTCCGCAGCGTCCTCGATCGTGATGACACGATGGTCCTGCTGGATGAAGCTCGACAGGGTATTGAGAAGCGTCGTTTTCCCTGACCCGGTTCCCCCGCTGATGATGATGTTCAGACGGGCTTTCATGGCCCCTTCCAGCAACATCACCATCTCAGGTGTAAATGCTCCGAAGCGGAGCAAGTCTTCGAGCGTGAGCGGTCGTGTTCCGAATTTTCGAATGGTCAGTGATGGGCCATCCAGGGCCAGTGGCGGAATAATCGCATTTAGTCGAGACCCGTCAGGCAGGCGGGCGTCGCACATCGGACAGGTTTCATCAATCCGCCTCCCCACTCGCGAAACAATCCGGTCAAGGATCTGGAGCAGGTGGTCATTGTCGCGAAAGGTCACATCCGATCGCTGGATACGGCCATCTTTTTCAATAAAGACCTTTTTGGGGCCATTGATCATGATGTCCGCGACCCCCTCCTGTTTCATCAGGATTTCCAGCGGGCCGAATCCGAAGGTCTCATCGAGAACCTCTTCAATCAGCCGTTCCCGCTCGGAGCGATTGAGCAGGGGATTTTCTGTGTCGCAGAGATGCTCAACAACGAGTCGGATTTCCCGTCGCAGTGTATCTCCCTGCAACTCTCCGAGTCGATTTAAGTCGAGTTTGTCAACAAGTTTGCCGTGAATGAGCCGTTTGAGGTTCTCGAAATCATCCCCACTCGGTTCCTTGCGGAGTCGGGACACAGTCGAAACAGGTGCAGCCATGGCAATCAGTCAACTCTGGAGACAGGTGTTTGCATCCAATCAGACAACAGTTGAGCAGAATGAACCTGGTTCCTGCGGCCTCTGGGGGCGTGTTACAACTTGCGCAGTTGGAAAAACCGGAGTTTCAGGAAGTCAGGACTTATCTCGCTCAATCCAACGCTAGCTCAAGAATGTGGAAGACGGCGGCTGTCGATTCCGAAATGTTGAAGAAAGACCACAACTCGTGTGTCTCCCACCTTTGAATGGCAACAAGTTGGAATCTGTTGGATTTGCCGAAGTTAGCGGTCTTGTCGACTGAGTCTGGCTGGGGAAATCTTGCGAGAATGAGCCATTGTTTAAACTTTTCAATTGACAGATGACCTCGTGATATCTAGGCTCATAATTGGAAGATTGGCGATGGTTGATTTGTTCCGTACTGGGACTGGGACGATGCCATTAGACCAGTCTCAGGGGCCTTGTTGACCAACCTAAATGACCGGATAAGGCTGCACCCCGCAGTTCGATTGTTCCTGTCAATCGCCAGCTGGCGTCCACACTTGTGCCTGCCTATGTTCGTCCATCGGCTGATTCCTTCCCCGCGTTTCAGTACGAGCGAATGGATCGACCGATTCGTCCTACCCCATGCCGTCCCGCCTGTATGGAGATCCTGCCATGGCGATAGCAAGTAGCAGCTGTTCCCCGACGCACTTTCGAAATCTTTCTCGACGTGGTTTTCTTCAGGTTGGAATGCTGGCTGGAACAAGCCTGACCCTTCCGGACCTTCTTCGGAGTCAGGCTCGCGCTGAACTGAAGGATTACCCAAACTTCGAAGGGACCGCCAAGTCCGTCATTCACATCTTTCTCCCTGGCGGAATCGCCCAGCAGGAATCGTTTGATCCAAAGCCGAACGCTCCTTTGGAGTACCGCGGCGAAATGCAGTCGATCGAGACCAATATTCCTGGCGTGCGTTTCGGGCAGCATTTCCCCAAGACTGCACAAGTTGCGAACAAGATCTGCGTCATCAACTCCATGACTCATGGAGAAGCCGCCCACGAGCGCGGGACGCACAACATGTTTACGGGATATCGTCCCAGCCCGGCGATTCAGTATCCCTCCATCGGGTCGGTTGTCAGCCAGCAGTTCGGTAGTCGGAACAACCTGCCTCCCTATGTCTGTATTCCGAACGTCCCCAATGAATATGCAGGGAGCGGCTATCTGAGTTCCGCATTTGCTCCCTTCGCGTTGGGGAGCGATCCTGCCCGGGATGGCTTCAAGGTGCGGGATCTTGAGTTGCCGAACGGTGTTGATGACAGCCGCTTTGCGACACGTCGTTCAGCGCTGGAAGCTGTGAACGAGTATTTCCGCAAACGGGAAGTGTCCGATCAGATCACAGCAATGGACTCGTTCTATGAGGCTGCTTATAGCCTGATCTCTTCTCCAGAGGCTCGTGAAGCGTTCAATCTGGAGAAGGAGTCCGCAGAGATTCGTGACAAATATGGTCGTAATACGGCCGGGGCTCGAATGCTGCTGGCTCGTCGACTGGTGGAAGCAGGCGTTCGTCTGGTCAATCTGACTTACGGCGGATGGGACCATCACGACAACATCGTTAACGGCTTCAGGAATCAGGCTCCTGCTTTTGATCAGGCCTTTGCTCAGCTCATCAACGATCTCGATGAACGAGGCCGTCTGGATGACACGCTGGTGATGGTCTCCTCCGAATTCGGTCGTACTCCGCGAATGAATGCAACTGCAGGCCGAGACCACTGGCCAAAGGTGTTCAGTGTGATTCTCGCCGGCGGGGGAGTGAAGCGTGGAATCGTTTATGGAACCTCCAACGCAACGGCCAGCGAGCCGGAGAACGACCCGGTAACCGTCGAGGACCTCTTTACTACGGTTTACCACACCTTGGGGATTGTCGCTGATAAAGAGCTGATGGCTCCGGGGAACCGCCCGATTGAAATTGTCGATGGCGGTGAAGTGATTAAAGACCTGCTGGTGTGATGTCAGTGGGAAGCCAGACAGGTTCAGGATGGGGCATCCTGTAGTCTGGCTGAGGAACGGAGTCGTCTCTCAGGACGGCGACGATGATACGTGGACTGACGCATGCGCACGTGTGTGCGCATGCCAGTCCAGTTGACTTTGGTCTACCGGACTTGAACCCTGCACTGAACAGGTTGTCAGACTTTTCCCAGGGAGGCGAGACCTCGACGGAGAAAGCCCAGGGCCGATTCAACAGGGTGGAGTCTTTTCCTTACCGGGACGGGGCGATGCGTCTTCTCTCTACCGCTTCAATGTGCTGCGCGGCAGCACTTCTCTGCTGTCAACTGGCGTTTGCAGCAAACCCGCGATTCGGCGGTGTCAGTCCGATTGGCGCTCAGCGTGGAACGGAACTGGATGTCATCCTTCGGGGCGATCAGCTCGATGATGCAGAAGAGCTGCTTCTATATGAACCCGGAATCGAAGTCACTCATTTTGAACGTGTCACCAACGAAGACGAACGCAAGCGTGGTGACCGGATCAAGGTTCATCTGAAGATTGATCCGCAGTGCCGACTGGGGGCCCATCGGTTCCGTATTCGCACACGCACCGGGTTGTCGCGCGTCGTGTATTTCCATGTCGGAACGCTTCCGATTGTTGATGAAGTGGAGCCTAACACGGACTTCGCTACTCCGCAGGAAATTGGCCTCAATGTCAGCGTTTCCGGGAAGATTTTGCCGGAAGACGTGGATTATTATGTCGTTGAGGCAAAGAAGGGCGAGCGGATCACTGCCGAGATTTTCGGTCAGCGTTTCGGCGCTTCGACGGGAGATCGTTACTTCGATCCCTATCTGGCGATTTTGAATTCCGAGCGTTTCGAACTTGCCGTTGCTGATGATACGCCGCTTCTCTTCAACGATGCTGTTGTCTCAATCATCGCTCCTGAAGATGGCAAGTACTATATTCAGGTTCGTGATGCTTCCTATAACGGCGATGGAAACTCTCACTATTTGCTGCATGTGGGGACCTTCCCGAGACCATTGGCGGTGATCCCCAGCGGAGGTCGCCCCGGTCAGACTCTGGACGTCACCTTTCTGGGTGATGTGAAAGGGCCAATCACACGAACGGTCACCCTTCCCAATGAAGTCCCTGAGGATGGCTTTGCTCTCGAAGTGAGCGATGAAGGGGGAGAAGCACCGTCACCGGTCCCATTCCGGTTGGCCGACCTCGACAATGTTATCGAAACTGAAGGGAATCATTCCTTCGAAACCGCGACACCGGGTACGTCAAATTGTGCGTTCAATGGTGTCATTGCGGAGCCAGGGAAATCAGATTTCTTCCGATTTTCCGGCACCAAGGGACAGCACATCCAATTTGAGGCTTATGCCCGTCGAATCCGTTCTGGTCTCGATACTGTCATTGCCCTCTATAACGCGAAAGATGGCAAGCTGATCAAGGCAGACGACGATACCCGGCGTCCTGACAGTGCGATGTCAGTCGACCTGCCAGAAGACGGCGAATACATCCTGGAGGTCCGGGACCATCTCCGTAACGGAAGTCCAACGTTTACCTACCGCGTCGAACTCACCGGACGCACTCCAAGTCTCGTTGCGACCCCTCGGGAGTTTGAACGCTACATCGCTCCGGTCCTTGTTGTTCCACAAGGTGGAGGAGTTGGAATTGTCGCCACTGTCACCCGTTCAAATGTCGGGGGACCAGTGAACTTTCGAAGTGTAGATCTCCCGCCCGGAGTGCGGATGGAAGTCCCCGCTGACTGGCGTGGGGACACCAATATTCCCATTGCGTTCTATGCTGATGAGGATGCTCCAATTGGCGGAAAGTACTCGACAATCGAAGCCTTTCTGGATGATCCAGCACAGCCGGACCTCAAGGTGGTCGGTCGGCTCGAGCAGAAAATCATCATGATCCGGGCTCGTAACAATGACCGCGTGCAGGACGATTATCTCCTTCGTCTGCCGGTGGTTGTTGCTGAGAAGGCTCCCTTCAAATGCTGGATCGAAGTCCCGCCCGTTCCCTTGGTGACTAATGGATCTATGAATTTGAAGATCCGCTGTGAGAAAGCAGAAGGCTGGGACGAAGAAATCCGTCTGATCATGCTTCAGAATCCTCCGGGGATCACCTCGAACGGTTCTGCTGTTATTCCCAAGGGGGCGACCGAAGCAGAAATGCTGGTGAGTGCTGCCAACAACGCAACGATCCGGGAATGCATGATCGCTATCCGCTGCCGCTCCAAATTTGCCGGAGGGGACTACGAGTCGTTGACTCCTGCTGTCCCTCTGAAAGTGACGAACCGTTACGTCGATTTCGAATTTGCACAAGGGGCGGTCGAGCAAGGCAAGGAGATTGCCTACCTGATCAAAGTCAACAAGTCCAAGGACTTTGAAGGGGAAGCTGAAGTCGAACTCGTTGGCCTTCCTGCACATGCAACAGCCGAGAAGGTGAAGCTGACAAAGGACATGGAAGAACTCCAGTTTGTCATTAAGGCTGCACCGGAAACTCCGGTTGGTGTGACGACCGGACTTCGCTGTGTCGTGATGATTCCCGAGAATGGTTCGTTTATTCGTCACAACCTTGGGGATGGACGGCTGCGAGTAGACAAACCCGCACCTCCCCCGAAGGAAATGGCTGCTGCTGAAGCCAAACCAGCAGAAACTCCAAAACAAGAGGCTCCTCCCAAACCACTCACCCGGCTGCAGCAACTTCGTCTGCAACAGCAGAACGCCGGTGCGGGAGGGGGAGAATAATTCCCTCGCAGCAAGGGCCTGATGGTCTTGTGACCAGGCAGGCCCATTACGATTGAATGCCCGCCTCGCTTCAGGACACCCTCCTCAAAAGTATTCCTGCCATGAAACACACTATCTTTACTCTTCTGGCCGTCGCCAGTTGCGCCGCGTCGGCAGCGAATGCCTCGGAGCTTGTTGAACTCCGTCTTTTTCCAAAAGAGGTCAAACTCACCACGAAGAGAGCCTATCAGGGGATTGTGGTGCAGGGGGTCTACTCCGATGGATTGACCCGGGACCTGTCTTCCAAGGCAGATTGGAAGATTGAAAATGAAGGGCTTGTCCGACGGGATGGGACACGCGTCTATCCGGTGGCAGATGGTCAGACCAATCTGCAAGTCAGTGTCGAAGGAAAGAGCGGCGTCATTCCGGTCACCGTTGAAAAAGCTGCGGTTGATCGACCTGTGAGCTTCAAACTCGATGTGATGCCTGTTTTCATGAAGGCAGGCTGCAATACCGGAAGCTGCCACGGTGCGGCACGCGGTAAGGATGGATTCATGCTCTCGCTGTTTGGTTATGATCCGGACGGGGATCATTTCCGAATCACTCGAGAACAGCTGGGGCGACGTGTCGACCTGGCCGTTCCCGAAGCGAGTCTCCTTGTGGAAAAAGCCATCGGTGCGGTCCCTCATTCGGGAGGGCAGCGGTTTGAAGCTGATTCCCCGATGAACAAGACACTGCTGGAGTGGATCGAGAACGGGACTCCGTCAGACCCTAAGGATCAGGCAACATGTGTCTCGATTGAACTTTATCCGAGACAGGCGGTTCTCGATGGCGAAGGGGAAACGCAGCAGCTGCTTGTGTTGGCTCACTATTCTGATGGAACCGTTCGCGATGTTACCTCGTTGGCGGCGTTCTTCTCCAGCAATGATTCCTCCGCCAAAATTGATGAAGACGGACTGGTCACGGCCGGAGATCGCGGAGAAGCCTTCGTGATGGCTCGCTTCGACGTCCACACTCAAGGGTCTCAGTTCCTGACATTGCCCAAGGGGTTGAAGTATGAAGAGATCCCTGAGCAGCCAGTGAATTACATTGATGAGCTGGTTGCTGCAAAGCTGAAGAAGATTCGCGTTAATCCTTCCGAACTCTGCAGCGACGAAGAGTTCCTCCGTCGTGTCTCCATCGACCTGGTGGGGCTGCTCCCGACATATGAAGAGTTTGTTGAATTTACCAGCAGCACCGATCCGGATAAGCGTGCGAAGAAGATTGACGAACTGTTGGGCCGCAAGGAATTCACAGAAATGTGGGTTTCGAAGTGGGCCGAATGGCTGATGATGCGGTCAGGGGGACAGCGTCAAATCCCTGAAAAAGCAATTGTGCTTTATTCCCAATGGCTCACTGATCAGATCGCCAACAATGTCCCCTTGGACCAGATGGTTCGGGAACTTCTGTCGGCATCCGGTGGAACATTCTCCAATCCTGCGACCAACTTCTATGAGCTGGAAAATGATCGCCTGAAAGTGGCCGAGAACATCGCCCAGATCTTCATGGGGATGCGGATTCAGTGCGCACAGTGCCATAACCATCCATTCGATCGTTGGACGCAAAACGACTACTACGATTTTGCTGCATTCATAGCACAGATCGGGCGCAAACAGGGTGAAGACAGCCGTGAAGTGATCATCTTCAATAGTGGCGGCGGAGAGGTGAATCATCCGGTGACGAAAAAGGCGGCCATTCCGCGATTCCTCGGAGTGTCGACCCCTGCGGATATCAAAGGAAAGGATCGCCGGAAAGTTCTGGCCGACTGGCTGGCATCCCCGGAAAACCCGTACTTCGCAACGAACTTTGCAAACCGGGTCTGGCATCACTTCTTTGGAATCGGAATTGTTGAGCCGTTCGACGATGTTCGAATCTCCAATCCGCCATCGAACCCAGAACTGCTTGAGACACTCGGATCAAAGTTTACGGAGTACAACTACGACCTTCGGCGACTGATCCGCGACATCTGTAACTCCAATACATATCAGCGATCGACCCGCCGGAACGAAAGCAATATGTCTGATGAGTACAACTTCGCCCATCAGACGATTCGCCGGATCAAGGCTGAGTCGATGCTGGACATTATCTCCCAGGTCACTGAGACAAAAGACGACTTTCCCAAGTTGCCACCCGGGGCACGTGCGGTCCAGATCAACGATGGTCGCTTCTCGACCTACTTCCTCGACACCTTTGGTCGCGCCAGTCGCGAGACCGCCTGCTCCTGCGAAGTTCGCATGGAACCGAACCTCTCCCAAGCGCTTCATCTGATGAACGGCGATACTGTCGTTTCGAAGATGCAGAATGGGGGGTTCCTCAAGAAATTGCAGGCTGAAAATCTCGAGCCGCGGGAGATCGTGGATCGGATCTATGTGACCTGCCTGACACGGCACATAACGGATCGGGAATGGGAGCAACTTGCTCCGCTCGTTTCTGAAGAAAGCCAGCGCAAACAGGGTCTGGAAGACATTTTCTGGGCAGTCCTGAACTCCCGGGAGTTCCTGTTCAACCACTGATGTTGTCGACAGTGTCGACGTATCCCCTGTGAGAAAATCGTTCCCTCCTGCCAGTAATCCCGCCTGAATTGCTATGAACATGAAACGTCCGTTGCTCGGTCTGACTGCACTCATCGCAGGTGCGATTGCGGTTCCTGTCTTCGCTGAAGAGGCGAAGCCACAAGAGGAACCCAAGATCACGTATGTGGATCATGTTCTTCCGATTTTCCGTGCCCGGTGCACGTCCTGTCATAATTCCAGTGACCAGCGCGGGGGACTTGCTCTCGATAGCTATACACAGATGATGCAGGGGGGCTCCTCTGGAGATGTCATTGAACCGGGAGATGCGGGAAACAGTTATCTGTTCAGCCTGGTCACCCATGCGAGTGAACCAAAGATGCCGCTCAATGGGGACAAGCTCCCTGCAGCTCAGCTGGCCATCATCGAGAAGTGGATCAATCAGGGAGCGCTGGAGAATGCTTCCAGCAAGTTTGTCCAGAAAAAGAAGAAGGGGGGGCTTGGGAATGTCGTCGCGAGTATGGAACGTCCAGACGATGTCGCTATCCCCCAGCGATATTTTGGTGAGCCGGTCTATCAGCCCCGTAACGCCAATGCTGTGACGGCATTGGCGGCCAGTCCCTGGGCATCGCTGTTAGCGGTTTCCGGACATCGCCAGATCGGTGTTTACGATTCGAAGAATCTTCACTTGCTTGGTGTCCTGCCGTTCCCCGAAGGGCGAGCACAGATCGCCAAGTTCAGTCGGAACGGATCGCTCCTTCTGGTCGGTGGGGGCCGCGGGGGAGAGAGCGGTCGGGTCGTCCTTTATGACGTCCGCACTGGGGAGCGAGTTGCTGAGCTGGGAGAAGAATACGACGAAGTCCTTGGAGCGGACGTCAGTTCCAACCACGCATTGGTTGCACTGGGAGGGCCGGATCGTCTCGTTCGATTGTACTCCGTCGAGACTGGTGAATTAATTTCCGAGAAGAAAAAGCATACGGACTGGATTACAGCAGTTGAGTTCAGCCCGGATGCCGTTCTGTTCGCTACCGGAGATCGGGCCAATGGTCTTGTGGTCTGGGAAAGCGTCAGTGGAGAAATCTTCTACGACCTGACCGGTCATAAGGGAGCGATCACAGATATCAGCTGGCGACCGGACAGTAACGTTGTCGCTTCGGCCAGTGAAGATGGGACGATCAAACTCTGGGAAATGGAAAATGGCACCTTGGTGAAATCCTGGGATGCCCATCCGGGGGGCGTGACCGCCATCGAATTTACCCGGGACGGAAACATTGTTTCGACTGGACGGGACCGCGTGACTCGTCTCTGGAAAGGAGACGGGGCAAAGATTCGCGATTTCCCGGCTGTGGCTGACATCGCCATGGAAATTGCTTATGACGCTGAGTCCAATCGGATCTTCACGGGGGACTGGACAGGAACCATCACCGGCTGGAACGCGGAAGACGGTTCGCCTGTTGGTGCGTTGAACACGAATCCGCCGACGGTGAAGGCACAGCTTGACGCCGCACGCGGCGAGTTTGATCAGTTGAAGAAGGAACGGGATGCTCAGCAGGCCCGGTTGCAGGGACTGCAAAAGGCAATTGCTGACCGTGCCACCGCAGCTACAGCGGCGGCCCAGAAGGCTTCTGAGGCAGATAACGCTGTGAAGCAGGCGACAGCAGCAAAGCAGGCGCTGGAAGAGGCGCTGAAGGCGAAGCAAAAGGCCGTTGCCGATGCGGAAGGAGCAGTCAAGAAAGCTCAGGAGCAACTCGCTGGACTGAATGCGCAGCTCCAGAAAGAGAATGAAAAGGCCAAAGGGCAACAGGATCAGGTCAATCAATTGAATCAGGCCGTTCAGGCTGCTGCGCAGGCGCATCAGGCTGCGGTTGCTGCACTCGCCGATCTGACTGCGAAAGCGGAAACTGCTGAGAAGAATGCTCAACCAACGGACGAAGAAAAGGCAGCTCTCGAAACCGATGAGGCGGTCCGAAAGGCTGTCGAGGAGCGACAGGCTGCCGCCAAGGCGGCCCGGGATGCGGTGAAGCCGGCCTCCGATCTGGTTGCGACCCGGCAGGGTGAGCTGGATGGCGCGAAGAAGAAACTTGCCGCTGCTCAAGCCGAACTCGACGGAGTTCGAAAGGCTGTGGAAGCAATGCAGCAGCAGGTGAATGCCGCCCAGCAGCAACTGACCGGTGCAAATACGGGGCTGGAAGCAGCTCGAAAAGGGGTTGCTGACGTCCAGAATGCCATCAAGGATGCAGCCGGAAAAGAGCAGGTTGCTGCGAAAGCGGCTGCCGATGCCAAGGCGGCTGCCCAGAAAGCGGCTGAAGCAGCCAAACCAAACGAAGAGGAGCAGAAGGGGATCGCTGCCGCACAGGCTGCCATCCAGTCCCTTGATGAGAAGCTGAAGGGGGTTGAGTCGAATATCGCCCGGCTGGAGAAGATCCAGAGCGAACTCGCGGATGCATCCAAAACCGCATCTGCCAACTGATCCCTCTGTCCGATGACAGATTGTCGGTGAAACAGTCCACCCCTGCCCGCAAGGAATGATCCTCAGCGAGCAGGGGTGTTTTTGTGACGAGCTTCGATTGATCAGCCGGATCAGAATTCAGCGTTCCCCGGAGTGCGGGGGAACGGAATGACGTCCCGGATGTTTTGCATTCCAGTGAGCAGGAGCATCATTCGCTCGAATCCGAGACCGAATCCGCTGTGAGGGACGGTGCCGTAACGTCGCAGGTCCAGGTACCACCAGTACTGTTCCGGATCAAGACCGCACTCTTGAATTCGATGTTCGAGCATGTCCAGGCGGTGTTCGCGTTGACTTCCGCCAATAATCTCGCCGACCCCAGGGACCAGCACATCCATCGCCCGGACCGTCTTCCCGTCGTCGTTGCAGTACATGTAGAACGGCTTGAGGCTCCTTGGATAGTCATAAACGATGATCGGCTGTTTGAAGTGCTCTTCTGTCAGCCAGCGTTCATGTTCCGCCTGCAGGTTTGCTCCCCAGCTGACGGGATACTCCCATTTCTTACCGGACTGCTGGAGTAGTTCCACAGCTTCGGTGTAAGTCACCCGCTTGAATTCGTGGTCAAGAATGTTCTGAAGGGTTTCAAGAACCGTGTTATCGATGCGGTCATTGAAGAATTTCATGTCAGCATCGCAGCGATCCAGACAAGACTGGATAATGAATTTGATGAACTCTTCTGCCAGCTGCATGTTCTCCGTGAGCGTATAAAACGGCATCTCCGGTTCGACCATCCAGAACTCAGCCAGGTGCCGGGTGGTGTTTGAGTTTTCTGCCCGGAATGTCGGTCCGAAGGTGTAAATCGGGCCGACGGCGGTCGCATAGATTTCCCCTTCAAGCTGGCCTGAGACTGTCAACGACGCCCGTTTTCCGAAGAAGTCGTTTGCGAAATCGAGTTCACCGGCTTTGAAGGATTTGTCCTTGCAGTCGTGCGGCAGGAGCGTTGTCACGGTAAACATCTCCCCCGCTCCTTCGCAGTCGCTGGTGGTGATCAGTGGGGTATGGATGTAGAGAAATTCCCGCTCTTGGAAGAAATCGTGAATCGCCCGGCTGACGCAGTTGCGAACGCGTGCAATCGCCCCGAACGAATTGGTTCGGGGGCGGAGATGGGCGATCTCGCGCAGAAACTCAAAGCTGTGGCGTTTTTTCTGGAGAGGATATGTCTCGGGATCAGCTGGCCCGAGCAGTTCGAGTGTCCGGGCGTGTAATTCGATTCGCTGATTTGCTCCCGGGGACTCCTTGAGTTCGCCCGTCACTCGAATACTTGCCCCGGTTGTGACCTTCTTAATGGTCTCCGAATATCCGGGCACCGCCGAATCCACAATGACCTGAAGGTTGGCCAGACAGGAGCCATCGTTCAGCTCAATGAACGAAAATCCATTCTTTGAATCGCGACGGGTTCGCACCCAGCCGGACAAATCAACTTCAGTGCCCGGTGCGGAATAAGCAAGTAACGTAGCTACGCGCGGCTGATTTGCAGACATGTCGGCGTTTTCAGAAAAGGCAACATCAATGGAGACAAACAATTTTCGGCATTGTGCCCTGAATGGGCCGATCCGCCAATGCAGAATTCCGTGACTGAGTCTGTTTTCAGGCTTGGGGAAGGGGCGGGTTCTCGGGAATATGTCTGTGAAAATCAGGAAGCGTAAGCCGGGCCGATAGTGCGTTTTGTCCGAGTTATGATCTATTTGTAAGTGTGGATGTGGCTCTATCTGATTGATGAGACAAGTCTTACGAAAATTTGGCTGTTGAGGCGAATTTCGTAGAATGGGGATTTCGTTGTTGAATCCCGGATGGTTTCTGGTAGCCTATTGCGTGTGGATGTTCATTGACATGCGGGGAGGGTTGGGGAATTCACCCTGCATCGTCGACGTAATTGAAGTGGTGGTCTCATTCGTGTCGTCTGGAGATGCAACGTCTCAAGAGGCACGTTTAGTGGATGACTGAAGAAGGACATTCACATTGGGTTCGTGGTCCAATTGAGTTCGTTGTGCTTTGCCGTCGCGGAAGGAACCTTTCAGGAACTTTCCGAGTCGTGGCTGGCCTCTTATGACCTTGCAGTGATGTGGGTCATCTGACCAGCATGTCTGAATCAACGTGTTCATCGCGCCATAAGAGTCCAATGGGGGGCTCGCTGAACGAGTCCCTGTGCAGGAAAGAGTTCCTGCTGATGGCGTCACACAACCGCAGGCATTGAATGCAACTACTGCTGGAAGGATATCAGGTCAACCGGCCGACATGGTTTTACCTGTCGACGCTGTTGATTGTCGCGATTTACTTCCGTTTCACACGGACGATTTCGCTGCGCAATGCGGACCTGTTTTTACTGCTCTCTGCCTCTCCCGGACTTCTGTTTGTCTGGTCGGAGGTTCCACACTATCAGTCGCTGGGGCATCTGTGGCTGTTTATGGTCGCATGCCTGTTTCTGATTCGACTGTTTGTCGATCCGTTTCTGCATCGTCGCCCTTATCTCGGACAGAATCTCAACCCGCAGGGGTTAGGTTTTTTCTGTGTGGCTGCCTTTGCGTTTCTCATGACTCAGGCGATTACCGGTCCCCCATCCGATGGGACTCGTGCCACCGTCAAACGGGCGGAAGAGCTGGTCACCGGAACTCCGAGCGTCGCTCCTGAGGGAGAGGTGGAAGCCCCGGGCGCTGGACCTGCCGCTTCGCTGATTTCTTCGCTTCCTGTTCTTCTCTTTGAAAATCTGGCCGCCCGAATTCTGGCCATTATCGCGCACGCAGCTGTGATCAGCGGGCTCTGGTTCGTTGGACGAAATCTCTTTGCCGATCGGAATCTCGGCCTTGCGATGGCCACGCTTTACCTGTTGCTCCCCTGCACGGCGTATAACGTTGGGGAGTTCAATCATGTCCTTCCTGCGGCGCTGATCGTCTGGGCGTTTGTCTGTTTCCGAAAGCCGATTGTTTCGGGAGTCCTTCTCGGGTTGGCGTGTGGGACGATGGTTTTCCCTGTCTTCCTGTTACCGATCTGGTCCGCCTTTTATGGACGCAAGGGCGCTGGTCGGTTTGTGGCGGCGCTGTGCGGGGTGGCCATTGTGTTGCTCGCCTGTCTGGCAGTGACCAGTGCCGATTCGGATTCATTCGTTCAGAGAATTCTGGGCGAAAACAACATGATCCTGTCTGCCTTGTCCGGCAAGGAAAACACATCCGGGTTCTGGAAGGATCGCGATTATCTTTCTGTGTACCGTCTCCCAGTGATGGTGGCTTACTTCATCATGCTGACCATCATGACCATCTGGCCCAAGTCACGGACCGTGGAAGTGTTGCTGGCTCAGTCAACGGCTGCGGTGGTGGGAACTCAGCTCTGGTACGAACAACAGGGGGGTGTTTATCTCCTCTGGTATGTGCCACTGATGTTGATGGTGGTCTTTCGTCCGCGTCTGGCTCATCTTCGTGCCCCGGGTCAGGCAGAGCTGTCACTGGAGCAAAATGCCGTTTCTCCCAGCAAGCAGACCACTCCTCCTGGAGTCGGGACTCGTTCAATGGCGAGTCGGCATCTTCAGCTCTTTCGCTGATTTTTGCTGATAAAAGCAGCGGAGTGTGGACGTTGCAGAAGTGAGGTTCCTGGACTCATTCCGGGGGCCTCGTGTGTCTCCGGGGAATGGCGTTGATGGCGGTTACTGGAGATTGGATTTTCTTCCGGGCCTGTCGATAATCCGGTGCCCAGAGTCGATCGGCTTTCGGGCGAGTCCGACCTCACCTCTGACAGGCGCCATCGACCATGCATTATGTTCTGACCACATTCGGGAGTGCGGGTGACGTCTTCCCCATGGTCGGTCTGGGAGCAGCACTCAAGGCACGAGGTCATCGTGTCACCCTGATGACCAACGACTACTTTGCTCCGGTCGCCCGGTCACATCAGCTGGAGTTCATTCCCCTCGGGACGACCGAAGAGTATTTCTCTGCGATCTCCAGTCCGGATTTGTGGAAACCACATAAAGCGTTCCGGTATATCTACAGCTACTTCAAACCCTATCTGAAAAAGCAGCACGCTATTCTTGCGGAGCTGTCATCACAGGAGCCGATTGTCTGCCTGGCCAGTTGTCTCTGCTTCGGGGCACGCATGTTTCAGGAGACCCATCAGGTTCCCGTGGTTACCGTTCATCTCCAGCCCGCTGTCATCTGGAGCAATATTGAGCCACCCGTCTTTGGTTCTGAAGTTGGCCCGAAGTGGCTCAAGAACCTGTTGTTCAAATTGCTGGTCCGGTGGGTGGTCGACCCGATCGTCAGTCCTCACCTGAATGACTGGCGACGGGAATACAATCTCCCGCCGATGAAGATGCTTTTCAACTGGTGGAACTCACCGACTGGGGTGTTGTACTTGTTCCCGGACTGGTACGCTCCTCCTCAGGTGGACTGGCCTTCGCCGCTCGTGCAGACCGATTTCCCGCTTTGGAATGATGGCTCCAGTCAGCCCCTTTCAGAAGACCTCCTCCGGTTTCTGGATGCCGGGACTCCTCCGATCGTCTTTACCCCCGGGACAGCCAATGTTCATGGACAGAAGTTTTTTCAGGCGGCCAGGGAAGCCTGCGAGTCCCTTGGCAGACGGGGGCTGTTTCTGACGAAGCATCCCGAACAGCTTCCTGCATCGCTGCCGGACTCAATACGGCATTTCCCTTACGTTCCACTCGATCGACTTCTCCCGAGAGCCGCTGCGTTTGTTCATCACGGCGGAGTCGGCTCGACATCGCAGGGACTTCTGGCAGGGGTTCCGCAACTGATCATGCCGCTGGCCCATGACCAGTTTGATAATGCGGCCCGCGTTCGACGGCTGGGAGTTGGAGACTCCCTTCCCGAAGCGAAATTCACTGCAAGGAAACTGATTCCCAAGCTCAAGGCCCTGCTGGAATCTGCTGATGTCAGTGCCGCCTGTCAGAAAGTCCGGGAGCGCATGCGTCCTTGTAACGGAATTGCTCAAACAGTGGATGTGCTGGAATCACGATGGGGAAAAACTGGGAACGTGGAAGGGGAATCGGTCCGTTCCCATGCTAATGACATTTCCTGAGAACCATCTAAAAAGGCAACGTTCACAATGAACGTGTTCACTCAGTCGTTTCGAACGGAAATTCCACCTCACGATAGGAGGTACTGATGGCCCGGAATCCGATGGATTCATAGAGTCGCATGGCTGGTTCGTTCTCCTCAGTGACTTCAAGTGTGACACGCAGGAGGCCGCAGCTACGAAACCCGGCAAGTGCCTTCAGCAACAGTGCCCGGCCCAGACCTTTTCCGCGATAGGCAGGAATGACTCCGACATTCTGGATGGTCCCCAGCGTGGTCGAACGTTCGAGCCCCTGAATGGTTCCGCAGGGAATGGGACCGGAAAGAGAGCCCCCCTCTGCCTCGATCAGCCACGTGGCCTGAGGCAGGAATCCAGAATGCTTCGACATCCCCTGCATCAGATTTTCGCAGCCGGAATAGGTCCCCAGGGCCGGAAAGACCAGAGAATCGAGTTCGTTACGGAAACTTCGAAACTTGACGTCCGCATGTGTGCGGATGAGTTGGGGACTCCAGGGACGCCAGTGAAACCCCTTCGGAAGACGGGCACGCTCCGGTACGCCCCACCGGAAATCAAACTCCATCTTGACCCGTTTCAGATACCGGACCGACATAATTTCAGAGTCCTCCGGGCTCCCGGTTCCGTGCGCCACTGAAAGGGGAGCTGCTTCGTTGTCTGTGAGTCCCGAAATGAACTACGAGGAGTGACAGATATCTTCTGAAAACGCCATCCATACGGGATCACATCGTCGAGTCTATCGTCTCTCGACTCCTCCGCGAAATGGTATTTTGTCCTGAAAGCCACCTGGCTGGTTCAAATCGGATAGCAACTGAGGAGGTCCTGTCCGATTACTGGGGAAGATCTTGAGGCGATGGGGGCTGGAGCTGAAATTTTCTGGTTCAAATGGATTTACCCGAGCCGGTGACTTGGCCTGCTGACGGGAAGAAGATGAGGAACCAGAATAGGCGAAAGTGCTGACCCGCTGGGACATTGGTCTATTTTGCTGGAGCTTTGAGCTGAACGAATTCTGGGCTTTGACGGACTTTCCACTTCCCCGAGAGTCCGTGGACTCCCTACGATAGAGTGGCATGAATGGGCAAGGCGGAATGGGGATGCTCCAGAGAGAGTTTCGTTTGACCGTGACAGGACCCCTTCGGCCGGACACACAACAATTGTATTGCTTTAAGGATTGGGAATGACCGAATTGACGAATGCGGGGGCCGGGCAGGCAATCGATAAACTCGCCCGGGCGTATGAAGAGATCCGGTCGCAAATGTCGCAGGTCATTGTCGGGCAGTCCGACGTTATTGATCAGCTGTTGATTGCCCTCTTCAGTCGGGGGCACTGCCTGCTGGAAGGGGTTCCGGGGCTGGCGAAGACATTGATGATTAACTCGTTATCGAAATGTCTTTCGATGACCTTCGCCCGAATTCAGTTTACTCCGGACCTGATGCCAGCGGACATTACCGGAACGGATGTCCTCGCGACGAACAAGGATTCAGGAGAGCGGGAATTCAAATTCATCATGGGGCCATTGTTTCACAACGTGGTCCTCGCAGACGAAATCAACCGCACGCCTCCCAAGACGCAGTCGGCCCTGCTGGAAGCGATGCAGGAGCGCCAGGTGACGGTCGGGATGACCCGGCATATGCTCCCGAATCCCTTTTTCGTGCTGGCAACGCAAAACCCCATTGAACAGGAAGGGACCTACCGGTTGCCTGAAGCGCAGCAGGACCGCTTCATGTTCAAGGTCTTCGTCGATTATCCCTCCTACGACGAAGAGAAATTGATTGCCATGCAGACAACTGGAAACCGGAGCGTGGAGATTAAACCGGTCCTCAATGGGGAAGAGATTCTTGAGCTGCAGCAGCTGGTCCGCGAAGTTCCGATCACGGATCATCTCGTTGACTACGCTCTGGCTCTGGTCCGACAGACCCGCATTGGACAGAAGGGAGTTCCGGACTTTGTGAATGAATGGCTCAGTTGGGGAGCCGGTCCGCGAGCGGTGCAGTACCTCATCCTTGGGGCAAAGGCACGGGCTCTGCTGAAAGGGCGGACCTATGTCTCGACAGAGGACCTTCAAGCGGTTGCTGCTCCGGTACTCCGGCACCGGATCGTGACGAACTTCTCTGCGGAGAGCGAAGGGATTACGACCGATACGGTCATCCAGCGACTCCTCGAGACGACCCCCTCTCGCGAAGGGGAGCTGACTTCGGATCCCCGGATGAAGGCGATCTTCTCTGCTCCGAATGCGAATTCCTAGGATCTGGGAGAGGGAACGGGACAGTTCTTGTGATCAACGCTGTTCGTCGAAGGATTCCCCACAGGGAATGAAGTCATGATGACCAGACAATTTTCTGGACCGGTTTGTGAACCCGCGAACGCCATCGGGAATCGCTATGGCTTCTGATTTCAAAGAACGGCTTTCCCCGGAGTCGCTTGCCCGGATTGCCCGGCTCGAACTCCAGGCACGGCAGGTGGTCGAAGGCTTCATCTCCGGTCAACATCGCAGCCCCTTCTTTGGGCAGTCTCTCGAGTTTGTTCAACACCGGGAATATGTTCCGGGTGATGACATCCGCCGCGTGGACTGGAAGGTCTGGTCCAAGACGGACAAGTACTATCTCAAGCTGTACGAAGAAGACACGAATCTTCGGACCACAATTCTGGTCGATGCCAGCGAATCGATGCAGTATGGTTCTGGCAAGGTTACGAAGTATGACTATGCCTGTTCCATTGCTGCGGCTCTGACGTACCTGCTTCTCCGTCAGCAGGATGCCGTCAGTCTCTCCGTTTTCGATGAAGAGTTGCGCGGGAGAGCCCCCTCACGCACCAGTCAAAGCCATCTGGGAACAGTTCTTTCTGTCCTGGCGATCGATACTCCCCGCAAGAAAACCGACATGCTCGGCATTCTTCGTCGAGTCGCCGATGAGAAGTCTCAAAAAGGGATGGTGATCCTGATCTCGGACTTCTTTACAGACCGCGATGATCTGTTCAAAGGGTTGAAGCTGCTTCGCCAGCGCGGGCACGATGTTCTGCTGTTTCACGTGCTGGATGATCAGGAACTCGACTTCCATTTCGCCGGGACGACGAAGTTCGAGGGAATGGAAGAAACGGGCGAGTTGCT
Source organism: uncultured Planctomicrobium sp. (assembly GCA_938015865.1). Taxonomy (GTDB): domain Bacteria; phylum Planctomycetota; class Planctomycetia; order Planctomycetales; family Planctomycetaceae; genus Planctomicrobium. The sequence goes on along the minus strand of CALLWY010000019.1, from coordinate 21,966 downwards.
CTGCGATCCGAAATCGCTTCGCGATGGGTACCTCGCAGCGATGCAGGAATTTCTGGATGACCTGCGACGCCGCAGTGCGAAAAATGTGATTGACTATCAGACCATCCGCACGAGTGCCCCGCTTGATGCGGTTCTGCGGCACTATATGACTCATCGCGTTGGAATGGGGATCAAACGCTAACCTGCATCGGCGATGACCACACAAAAAGTTGAGCTGCACATTCGAGGCGACGTGCAGCTCAACGAGCCTGGTTTCAGAAGAGAAGTGATTACGCCTTGCCCAGTGCTTTCGCATAGCGGCGGGCCACTTCATCCCAGTTGACCACATTCCAGAAGGCGGCAATGTAGTCGGGGCGGCGGTTCTGGTAATTGAGATAGTAAGCGTGTTCCCAGACATCGAGACCGAGAATCGGAGTGCGGCCTTCGGACAGCGGGGTGTCCTGATTGGGAGTGCTTTCGATCTTCAGCTTCCCACCATCGACGGTCAGCCAAGCCCATCCACTTCCAAACCGGGTTGCGGCAGCGTTGGCAAAATCGGTCTTGAACTTTTCAAATCCGCCCAGCTCGGAATTGATCGCGGCAGCGAGTTCTCCAGTCGGTTCTCCGCCTCCATTGGGCTTGAGAATCGTCCAGAACAGGGAGTGATTCCAGTGTCCGCCGCCGTTATTTCGAACGGCAGTTCGGATCGATTCAGGGACAGCAGCCAGATCCTTCATCAGATCGCAGATCGACTTGGCTGCAAGTTCAGGATGCCCTTCCAGAGCCTTGTTGACATTGGTGATATAGGCCTGGTGATGCTTGGTGTGATGGATCTCCATCGTGCGGGCATCAATGTGTGGTTCCAAAGCATCGTAAGCGTATGGCAAGTCCGGCAACGTGTACGCCATGTCCCATCTCCTCTCGAAGTTTTAAAGTGAGGATGAATCGTCCTGAGCCCTATTCTAGACGGCATGCGCCGCCCCACAACCGATGGCCGGCGCTTTTGTTTCGGGGAGCTGTTTCGAGCTGCCATCCATGTTGCCTCCTGCATTCCCCTTCTCAATTCTCCAGTCCCGGTCGACTCGGTGTTGTCGGGAAGGTATCTTCTCTAATCGATTCATTTGGATTGGATCGCCCGTGTTGACTGAGGCATCGGGGGTTGGGATCAGAAATTCGGATTCAGAAAGTTGTCGGATGAGAACATCATTCCTTGCTGCGCTCGCTGTTGCTGTCTGGCTTGCTCCTGCTTCCGCGCATGCTCAGGACAAGGCTGCAGGCGATGCCCCTCCCGCGCCAACAAAGGCGAATGTCTCATACGGACCGCATGAGCGGAATGTGATCGATTTCTGGCAGGCGGAGGGGGAAGGCCCACGACCGTTGCTGGTGATCATTCATGGCGGCGGCTGGATCCGTGGCAGCAAGGCGGTGAAAGCGAATGCCGTGATGCCTTATCTGAAAAAGGGAATTTCAGTGGCGGCCATCGAGTACCGTCTGACTGGAACCGATCCATTGCCGGCTCCAGTCCATGACGCAGCCAGAGCCATCCAGTTCCTGCGTTCGAAGGCAAAGGAATGGAACATCCGAAAGGACCGGATCGCTCTGACCGGCGGAAGTGCGGGCGCCTGCAGCTCGATGTGGATTCTGCTTCACGACGATCTCGCCGATCCCAACGCCTCGGACCCGGTCCTGCGCGAATCCACCCGTGTGACGGCTGCTGCGGTGAGTAATGGACAGACATCCATTGACCCCAAAGAGATCGAAGGCTGGGTGGGGCCGAATGTGCTCAAGCATGCCATGATTCATCGGGCAGTCGGCGAAGAGTCCATTGAAGCAGCCTTGGAAAATTACGAGAAGCACAAGGCGCTCTACGCTGAGTTTTCGCCGATCAATCATGTTTCTGCGGATGATCCCCCGTTGATGATGACCTATGGACGGGATATGTCCCTGCCGTCAAAGGACGCTGGACACGGGATTCATCACGGGATGTTTGGAGTGAAGCTGAAGGAGAAGTCCGACAGTGTCGGGCATGAATGCCACCTTCTGATTCCGGGGCATTCCAAATCTCCCCGTTATCAATCGAATCAGGAATTTCTGATTGACAAGCTCCTTGCTCCGTAGCAAGCGTGAGGGGGCATGAGCGCCAATCGAAAATCAGCGCTGATCACCGGTGTGACCGGACAGGATGGGTCCTATCTGGCGGAGTTCCTTCTTGAAAAAGGATACGACGTCTGGGGAATGGTCCGGTCACTGGAGCACTCCGACAGGAGCAACATCGCTCATCTGCTCAATGAGGAGGAAGAACGCTCGAAGCGGTTTCATCTCGTTTCCGGCGACCTGTGTGAGACCGAATCACTCGTGGCGATTCTGAAGCAGATCCGCCCCGATGAGTTGTATAACCTTGGGGCCCAGTCCCACATCGGCGTCTCATTCGACAGACCGGAATATACCGGCGATGTGGTTGGTCTGGGAGCGGTTCGGTTACTTGAAGGAATTCGCCAGCTAGGCCTGTCGACCCGGTTTTTTGAAGCCTCATCTTCGGAGGTCTTCGGGACGGTTGCGGAGTCTCCTCAAACGGAGAAGACCCCGTTTCAGCCACGAACCCCCTACGGAGCGGCCAAGGCCTACGCCTTCTTTGTGACCCGGATGTATCGGGAATCTCACGGTCAGTTTGCAGTCAACGGAATTCTGTACAACCACGAATCGCCGCGACGCCGCGAATCGTTCGTGACTCGAAAGGTGACGAGAGCGATTGGGAGAATCGTCACCGGAGCACAAACTGAGCTGCTGCTGGGGAATCTCGAAGTTCGCCGGGACTGGGGCTACGCAGCGGACTATGTCATCGGGATGTGGCAGATGTTGCAGGCGGAACGACCTGATGACTACATCCTGGCGACCGGAACGACGCATTCCCTCCGGGAATTCTGCGAACGGGCGTTTCGGCATGCCGGGATTCCCATTCAGTGGCAGGGAAAGGGCATCGATGAAATTGCTGTGACCGATGATGGCCGGACGGTGATCAGGATCGACCCTCAGTTATTCCGACCGACGGAAGTGAATGCCGTCTGCGGAGATCCCGGCAAGGCCCGAAGCGAGCTGGGATGGTCGCCGAAAGTCTCGTTTGACGAACTGGTCGGACTTATGGTCGATCATGACCTGACGCTTGCACGGACTGAGTCCAATCTGACATAGCCGGCCTCGGCTCCTCAGGTGACATTGGTGGACGGAGGAGGAAAAATTTCTTTCCGCACGGGGAATTCCTGCCCCCGTTGGGCCTCAAACGAGCATTCTTTTTTTAGAATAGTCGGGCCGGGCGTTTCCCCTTCACGGGGATGGGGCTGCGGATTGCAGACAGCCGGTTGCCGGAGGCTCGCTGGACTCGGATTTCCCGATCCGATCCAATGGGAGTCCTGCGAATGATTTCGTATCCGGGAGCATTGAAGGAATGGCTGCCGCGACAGCTTCGGCGCGAGACCGAAGGACTTCGGCGGTTTGTCCACAGAGAGGAACCTCATGAAATACGGACTGAATTTGCTTCTCTGGACCTCGACTGTGAATGAGGCCATTTATCCCACGGTCGAAAAGATCAAGGAATGGGGCTATGACGGCGTGGAACTCCCCGTCTTTGACATGAATCTCCCTGAATACGAGAAGATCGGGAAGAAACTCGCTGAACTGGGAATGGGGGCAACCGCAGTCACCGTCTGCACCGATACCGAAAATCCGATTTCCCCGGATGCATCCATTCGCGATGCTGCCGTTGAGCGATTGAAGAAAGCGGTCGACTGTGTGGCCGCCGCTGGAGGAACCCATCTGTGTGGACCGATTCATTCTGCCCTTGGAACTTTCTCCGGACAGGGACGCACAGAGGATGAATGGAAGCGTGCACAGGAAACGCTCGCCCGGGCTGCCGACTATGCCCAGAAGCAAAATGTCGTTCTGGTGGTCGAAAACCTGAACCGGTTCGAGTGCTACTTCCTCAATAGTTCGGAGGATAACGGTCGGTTTTGCCGCGAGGTGAACCATCCGTACCTCAAAATGATGTACGATACCTTTCATGCCCACATTGAAGAGAAAGACCCGTTCGCGGCCGTTGACTCCTGCAAAGATCAGCTGGTTCACGTTCACATCTCGGAGAACGACCGGTCGACACCGGGAGAAGGCCAGGTGAACTGGGACGCCAGCTTCGAATCGCTCCGACGGGCCGGATACGATGGCTGGTTCGTGATTGAAGCCTTCGGTCTGGCACTGCCGGATCTGGCAGCTGCGACTCGCATCTGGCGCAAGATGTTCCCGAGCGAAGAATACCTGGCCCGGAATGGTCTGGCGTTCATGAAGTCCCGCTGGGAAGGCGAACTCGCTCGTTAGTCCTTGTTATTGTCCCCTGTTTTTTTCCTGACACTCCGATAGCTCAATCTCTCTGGCAATGTCCGATCCCTTTTACACGTTCGATGTCGTTGTGATCGGGGCTGGTCACGCTGGTATCGAAGCTGCGCTGGCGACCGCTCGAATGGGAGCCAGAACAGCTTTGTTGACGATGAATTGCGATACCGTCGGACAGATGAGCTGTAATCCGGCGATCGGCGGGGTGGCGAAGGGGCAGATCGTCCGCGAGATTGATGCTCTCGGCGGGGAGATGGGGAAGGCCATCGATGCCACTGGAATTCAGTTCCGGATGCTCAACCGTGGCAAGGGACCCGCGATGTGGAGCCCCAGGGCGCAGGCGGACAAGAAAGCCTACCAGTTTCTTCTCAAGCTGGTCGTTGAACAGCAGGAGAATCTGACGCTCGCTCAGGAGATGGTTGAAGAGCTGGTGATCGAAGGAGATCCGGTCGCTGTCGACATTACCGATCCTCCGCTGGAGATCCGTCCTCGAATTACGGGGGTGAAGGTCCGGGGAGGGGCGGTCTATTCCGCTCGGGCCGTGATTGTCACCACGGGAACCTTCCTTCAGGCAGTGATGCACACGGGGGAATCCAAGACTGTTGGAGGACGGGCCGGGGAGGGGACAACCGGGACGCTCTCGGATTGCTTCCGGACGCTCGGATTTGAACTTCAGCGATTCAAGACCGGGACCCCCGCGCGGATTAACGGGCGAACGATCGACTTCTCCGTTTTGGAAGAGCAGCCCGGGGACGAGAATCCGACTCCATTCTCGTTCATGACAGAGCGAATCTCGCAGACGCAGCTCCCCTGCTGGCTCACGGAAACCAACCCTGCGGTTCATGAGGTCATCCGACAGAACCTGCATCGGGCTCCGATGTACAGCGGGCAGATTCAGTCGACCGGCCCGCGGTATTGTCCATCGATTGAAGACAAGATTGTCCGCTTCGCCGACAAGTCCTCTCATCAGATCTTTCTGGAGCCGGAGGGGCGGCAGACGCTGGAGTATTACTGCAACGGAATTTCCACCAGTCTGCCGCGCGATGTTCAGTCTACGATGATTCATTCCATTCGTGGTCTGGAGCGGGCGGAGATCATGCGGTTCGGGTATGCGGTGGAATACGACTACGCTCCCCCAACCCAGTTGTTCAATACGCTGGAAACCAAACGGGTGGCAGGTCTCTACTTCGCCGGACAGATCAACGGAACTACCGGGTATGAGGAAGCTGCCGGACAGGGGCTGATTGCTGGAATGAATGCGGCTCTCCAGCTTCAGGGGAAAGCTCCTTTCGTACTGGATCGGTCACAGGCCTATCTCGGAGTGTTGATTGACGATCTCGTAACGCGGGGGGTCGATGAGCCGTACCGCATGTTTACGTCCCGCGCGGAGTATCGGCTGCTCCTGCGTCAGGACAATGCCGATCGACGACTGACCAGCCTTGCTGCCGATCTGGGACTCGTTTCAGCAGAGCGACTCAAGGCGTTCCGGGAATACGAAGAAGAAATCGCCCAGGCGACGGCGCTGCTGTCGCGGGTCCGTTTTCAGGGGACTCTGCTGGAAGACTGGCTGCGACGCCCGGAGATCGACTGGGCCAAACTCTGCCAGATGTCTCCCGAGTTGGCAGCACTCCAGATTTCCCCGCGAGCTGCCGAGCAGGTTCAGATTGAAACGAAATACAGCGGGTATGTCCGTCGGCAGCAGATGGACATCGAGCGGCAGATGAAAACCCAGAACACACGAATTCCGCCGACGTTCAATTACAAGGCGGTTCCCCAGCTCCGGGCAGAAGCCCGGGACAAACTCTCCCGCGTTCAGCCAGCGGATTTAGCTCAGGCAGCCCGAATCAGCGGGATCACGCCAGCCGATCTGGCCCTGTTGACCATCTACCTGAAGGGGCCCAAGCGGCTTCAGGAGACGGAAGCCTGAAATGTCGGCAACCTATCGAGTGGTCGATTTTGCAGAGATCCCGGGAGTTCCCTGTCCCTGTGGGGAGGCCCGTCGGGCGTTTCACGACGTCCCGGATTTTCCGGGAACGGTTCACCTGACCCAAATTACTCAGGATGCGCGAACCCACTATCACAAGGTTCAAACGGAAACCTATTACATTCTGGAATGCGAGCCCGACGCCAAGCTGGAGCTGGATGGAGACGTCATCCCTGTTCGTCCCGGGATGTGTGTGATGATCCCCCCCGGAGTCCGCCATCGCGAGGTTGGTCGAATGAAGATCATCAATATCGTGATCCCGAAATTTGATCCCGCCGATGAGTATTTCGACTGAGTTACAGGTAGAAGCGGCATCGTCGCACACTCTGCCGCACGGGCAGAATTTCCCGGTGATTGACGGGAATTCGCAATGTGTTGATTCCAGATTCGGAAACAGTGTATTTCATTCGCGGGCAAGTGGTTTTAAGACTCGACTCCCGCTCCCGAAATGAGAATACTGGCAGCATTCTGCCGGGGGCGAATTGAGTATTGAGTGAATGTCCTTTCAGTGAAAGCGTCTGTCCATGTCTTCAACGGTTCATCAGGGTCCCTTCCGTATTCTTGCGATCCATGCCCATCCGGACGACCTTGAATTGCAATGTGCCGGAACTTTGGCCCTGTTGAAGCAGAAGGGGCATCATGTCGTCATGGCGAACATGACTCCCGGAGACAAGGGGAGTGCTGAACTGGGACCGGAGGAGATTGCTGCTGTCCGTCGGCAGGAGGCGCAGGATTCCGCAAAGCTGCTGGGAGTCGAGTGTCTCTGCCTCGAATTCCGGGATCTCGAGATCGACATCAACCACGATGCCCGTCGTCGGGTGACGGAAGTGCTGCGGAAGACCCAGCCAGACATCATCCTCACCGCCCCGCCAATCGATTACATGAGCGATCATGAAATGACGAGCCGGCTGGTGCGCGACGCCTGTTTCTGTGCAGCGGTCCCGAATTACGTGACCGGACAGTGGGACCCCGCTCCCATCACGAAGAAGATCCCGGCCCTCTACTATGTTGATCCGGTGGAAGGGACAGACTGGTTCGGAAACCAGGTCCCGTACGACTTCGTGGTCGATATCACATCCACAATGGACCTGAAGCTCCAGATGCTGGCGTGCCACAAGAGTCAGAGAGAATGGCTCCGTCGACAGCATGGGATGGACGAATATCTGGACTCCTGTCGTCGTCATGCTGAGCAGCGAGGGAAGGAGGCCGGCTATCAGTACGGCGAAGCCTTCCGGCAGTATAAGGGGCATCCGTACCCGCATGAAAATCTCCTCTTGCAGGCGCTGAACACCACCGTCTAGGACGTCTGGAAGTGGTGATTGTAAGCCAGGCGACGGGGCTCTCATTCTCCACGTCAGCCGGCTTTTGCTGGAGATATTGCGGATTGACGGCCGCTCTTTTTCGACGTCGTCGTTCATGACGTCTGGCTGCGGCTGGTGCTCTTGTTGTATCTCATTGTTTTACGGGGAATTGCGCTGTTGCCGCGGGTTCCTCTGTGGTGGACAGGTTCTGCAGGAGAAGGGCGGGTCCAAGTTTGTGATTTTGGCCCGGATTCGATACACTGAGTGGACCTGATTCTGATGTGTGACTTCCTGCTGTAAATGTTTGTCTGCAGGGAGGTTAGAGGCTGGTTTTTCTCACGGAAACTGACCCCTGAAGACATCGCCCGGCGCTGACTGTCCATTGAGGAGCAAAATTCTTTGTCGAACGGAATGAACCCAGCGGATACGCCTTCCCCGGACGAACCATTTAACGGCAGCAACGGAACAACTCAGGGCCCCGGACGGATTGAGGACCTCGACATCGGCGAGGAGATGCAGCAGAGCTACCTCACCTACGCCATGTCGGTGATTGTCAGCCGTGCTCTTCCGGATGTCCGCGACGGATTGAAGCCCGCCCAGCGACGTATTCTGGTCGCGATGAACGACCTGAATCTGGGGCCAGCCTCGGCACGGGTGAAGTGTGCCAAGATCTCCGGGGATACGTCAGGAAACTATCACCCGCACGGGGAAGGGGTGATTTACCCCACGCTGGTTCGTATGGCTCAGGACTGGGTCATGCGGGAGACGCTGGTTGACAAGCAGGGGAACTTCGGGTCGATCGCGGGGTTAGGCCCAGCGGCGATGCGTTATACGGAAGCGCGACTTTCCGCAGCTGCGCATGAAATGCTCGACGACCTGAAGCGACAGACCGTCGACTTTGTTCCGACCTACGACCAGTCTCGCATGGAACCGGTCGTTCTTCCCTCCCGGTTTCCGAATCTTCTTGTGAACGGGTCACAGGGGATCGCGGTCGGGATGGCGACCAGTATTCCCCCCCATAATCTTTCGGAGGTGGCGGAAGCGGTCAAGCTGCTGATCGACAGGCCGGAAGCAACGATCGAAGAGATCATGCAGGTCCTCCCCGGACCGGACTTCCCGACGGGGGGAGTGATCTGCGGACGTTATGGTATCCTTCAGGGGTACCGGACCGGTCGTTCCACTCTGACGCTCCGGGCGAAGGTGGAGTTCGAAACCGAAAAGAATACCGATGTCATTGTGGTCCGCGAGATCCCCTATCTGGATACACGCGATCGCATCATCGCCAAGCTCGAAGAGCTGGTGAAGGAAAACAAGGTCGAGGGCATTGCCCGGATTGTGGACTACACCGACCGGCGCACACCCAGCTGGCAGGTCCGCCTGCATATCTACCTTAAGCGGGATGCGGATCGGGACATCGTCCTGAATCAGCTCTACAAGTATTCTCCGCTTCAGACGACAGTCTCCGTCATCCTTCTGGCACTGGTGGCCAACCGGCCTCAGACATTGAACATCCGCCAGATGGTGGAAGAGTTCATCCGCCACCGGGAAGAGGTGATTCGCCGCCGTACGGAGTACCTGCTTCATGAAGCCCGTAAACGCAAACACACTGTCGAAGGTCTGCTGATTGCCCAGATCGACATCGATCATGTGATCAAGACCATTCGGAGTTCGCCAAGCCGGGCGGAAGCAAAAGTCCGTCTCCAGCAGATTGAAGTCCCCGCGGAGCTTGTAGCCCGGGCTCTTGGCGATCAGGGATTTGAGATGTTTGTCTCGGAAATGGGACAGCGCGAGAACTATTCCCTGTCAGCAAATCAGTCTGAGGCGATCGTCAGCATGCAGCTGGGGTCGCTGGCCAATCTGGAGCGGGAAAACCTTCAGGGCGAACACTCGAAATTGCTCGAAGACATCAGCGGCTATCTGCATCTTCTGTCGGATATCGCCCATATTCGGGCAGAGATTCGCCGCGAGATGGAGGTCCTGCAGGAGAAATTTTCTTCTCCCCGACGGACAGAAATCAGTGATGAAGAACTGACCGATGTTGATCGGAGCGATCTCATCACGGAAGAGCCGATGGTCGTCACGCTCTCTCAGCGTGGATACATCAAGCGGACTCCGCTCTCGATGTATCAGGCCCAGAACCGTGGTGGGAAAGGAATCAAAGGGGCCAAGTCGGATGATGAAGATCCGGTGGAACACCTGTTTGTTTCAAGTACCCACAGCTGGTTGCTGTTCTTCACCAACTTTGGAAAAGTCTACTGGCAGAAGGTCTACGATCTTCCGCTTGCTGCCCGGACGGCCAAGGGGCGTGCTCTGGTCAACCTGTTGAGCCTGGGAGAAGGTGAACGGGTGCAGGACTGCATCGATGTCCGGGAATTTGATGAAGATCACTTCCTTCTGATGGCAACCCGTCAGGGGATCGTCAAGAAGACCGTTCTTTCGGCCTATAGCCGGCCCCTGAAGGGGGGAATCATTGCGATCCGGCTCGAGGAGGGGGATCAGCTGATTGACGTCGTGAAGGTGGCCGCCGGGCAGGATGTGGTCCTGAGTACCGCCTCCGGAATGACGATTCGATTCTCCGAGTCCGATGCCCGCCCGATGGGACGGAACACCAGAGGAGTGAAAGGGATCACCCTCACTGGCGACGATGCTGTTGTTGGTATGGTGATCGCCGATGAGGAACAGACTCTGTTGACGGTGTGCGAACGGGGCTACGGGAAGCGGACTCCGTTCGGCCGGGCTGATCTGGATGTTGTCAGTGACAGCGAGCCTGCTGATGAGAATGCCGAAGAGACTCCAGCAGCAACGGACGATTCGGATTCTGATGACGAATCCTCCTCCAGCAACATGCGGTATCGTCGTCAGCGTCGCGGTGGCAAAGGATTGCGGGATATCAAGACGAGCGAACGTAATGGCCCTGTGATCGGCGTTGTCTCTGTGGAAGATGGAGACGATGTGCTCCTCATGTCCGCATCCGGGAAGATTCAGCGCATCCGGGCTGCAGATGTCCGCGTGATTGGTCGAAACACGCAGGGGGTCCGTGTCATGCGGCTGGATGACGATGACAGGCTTGTTTCCGTGGCACGCATCCCAGCGGAGATCGTCGACGAAAACGACCGACCGGACGATCCTTCCTCTGAGGAAGAATAAAGAATAATTGACTCAGCGATGACTCCCCGCCGGCATTATCCATGATGCTGGCGGGGAGTCTGCTTTTGCGCAGTCGGGTTTTATTCCCGCAGAAGATGGTTATTGGCCATCGTGATTCCGGAGAGCATGGAACCGATGATCCCCAGGAACCCCTGATCGGTCCCGCACAGGAACAGATTCTGATACCGCGTTGTCCCATCCAGAACCTTGACCGGAGCGCCGTAGACAGCCCCCTTATGGTGACCGGTGTATTTCTTGATCGTCCGCGGAGTGAAGACGTCGACGTCGATCACATGGCTTCGAAAATCGGGGATGTGTTCGACAGCAACCTTTGCCATCCGGTCGCACCACGCATCCTTGGCCGGGTAATACACCTCGTCTGGAATGCTCATCCAGTAATCGGGATTGGCCAGTGCGGTCATCCTGATGACGCCATTTTCGAGCTGCTCTCCATCCGGATAAATGAAGTTGTTGGGGGAACAGATGATTCCACTTCGAAGGTCAAGTGGTTCGCTGGGAGGACCGTAATGGAAGCGGTCCTCGTTGTTGTAGAACACAATGGTCTGGTCGTGCCCAAGATCCTTGGGCTGGCAGTCCAGAACGAAAATCGCTTCGTTGAAGGAGATTTCCCCGGGGGCGTGCTCCTTCGCTGATCGATCCTGATTCTCCGGCCCGCACATCCAGTAGGTCTCCGCGACCCCCGCTGAGGAGAGGACATTCTTTGCGTCGATTTCCTCCCCGTTGTCGAGAATCACCCCCGTTGCCCGGCCATTAGTGATGCGGATTTCCTTCACTCCGGATCGAAGTCGCAGTTCCCCGCCGAGTGACCGGAAGTGGCGGACCAGCGTCTTGAGAATCTGTCGAACCCCATCGCGAGGACGTCCGAATCCCTCCTTGAAAATGCTTTTGAACATGATCACGAACTGGTTGAAGTCCATGTCGTGGGGGATTGCGGACCCGTAAAACATCAGCGGGCAGAAGAGCATGTCGATGAGCACGGGATCGGTCAGAAATTCCCCGACCACTTCTCGTGCGGAGACCGGTTGTTGATGGAGATTCAGCTCATCAAACTCCTCGATCTTTTTGACGAGGTTCCGGAAGGCATCGGCCTGGCTGGGGAACTCCGCGCAAACCGTCTCCAGAAATGCCTCGTAGTCATTGGTGAATCGAATCTGGTGTCCGGGGAAGATGACGGATGATCCGACCTGCGGACACAGTCCGAAATCATCCCAGCGGAGACGCAATTGCTTCAGCAGCTTGGCCAGCGGGCCTGTGCGGGTTCCCGGAGGGGCATAATTGGTCACTGCGTGCAGGCCGACGTCGTGATTGAAGCCACGAAGCCGATAAAACGAGTTCAGCCCCCCGATTGTGGTGTGCCGTTCGAGGATGCAGACTTTCTTCTCGTAGTATGCCAGCCGGATGCCTGCAGCAAGACCTGACATCCCGGCGCCAATAATTACTGCGTCGTAACTCACTCAGACTCTCATTTCACTTTGGGATGCGACGTGCTCTTCTTTGCCTCCGTCATGAGGCGGGGCAACCGCTCACGTTATCGGGATGTCTCTGACTTCACAACGCGACAGAATTTCGGCATTTTTTGCCGGTGATTTCGCTCCAGATACAGTGGGGCATTGTTGATGCAACTCAATATCTTGCGTTCCATGGGGGCGTTTTGAGGAATACTGTACGAATGGTCTGTTGTCGAGTTGAAGGGAGCAGGGTAATTTCTCCTCCGCACCGCAGGGAATGCGGTCCGGCACTTTCTTTTTCTGCTGAAGAAAGGACTCATGGATGAGCCAGCTTGCCCTCGTTGTTGCTGATGATTATTGCGAAGAACCCCGGATTTATTCCTTCCAGGAGTACGCCTCACAGCAACCCCGGACGATCTCCATCGTCGGCGAGCGTGCCCGCCGTCAGCTGCACAATCGCAGTTGCCCGATCTGCAATCGCATTACCGTTGAGCCAATCGAACTGAACAACGGGATTCTCGGCCGTAACGGCCGAATGATCCCCGGCACCGGGACACTCGTGGGCTTCAGCTGCAATGCATGCGGCCATGAATGGCCCGCATAGGCGTCGTTCCTTACGGCTCGCTGTCAGTGGCTTCGTCGCTTGATGTGGCCTTGCGGCAGACGTGAATGTGCATATTGGACATCGAGAGTGTCCATTCAATTTCCCACTGGGATGGCAGATCAAACTCCGCACGTTCCGGCACCCGGAAAATGAGTGACGCACCCGGGACGGAGACGGTGTCCCGGGCCAGTCGAGTGAGCGAGAGCCAGAGCGGGGTTCCTGTTTTAATCGTCGGAACCATCTTGTAAGGGGGGTCGAAGAAGATCACATCAAAGGGGCCAAAATTGGCCCCTTTCTTTCCTTTGGGACGGAAGGAACAGCGGAGGACATCTGCCGGCCAGATCAACGTCTCTTCCTCGCACCGCAGCGATGTGATGTTGTCTTCCAGCAACTTCAACGCGACCTTGTCTTTTTCGATGAAGGTCACCTGGCTGGCCCCGCGAGACAGGGCCTCCAGACCAATCGTTCCTGTCCCGGCAAAGACATCGGCAACCTGTTTGTCTACGAGACGTCCGGAGATGTTCTCGAACAGGCTCTCCTTAACGCGGTCTGTTATGGGACGTGTGGTGTCCCCCGGGCTGGTCTGAAGGGTTCGGCGACGGTATTTGCCGGCAATAATACGCATAGGATTGTGAGGAATCGGTCAGGGAATTGAGTTGATGCAAAGATGCATCAGACCGATTTTACACGGGAAGCACAATCGACCGCATCGAATTTCGTCGGCCTCATTGAAGCCAGCAGACTCGCGTTAGCTCTGGGGCTTCTCACCAAGCGACTCATAATGGCGCCGGATGATCTCTTGTGCTTCCTCCGCAACTGATTTGAACTGATTTCGGCGATCGGAACTCACTGGCTGTTTGGGAAGTCCAAATTCATTCAGTGAGAGTCTGGACTCTTCGATAGCCGGTTCCGGGACGAGTGGCTCATTGGACTGCGTTTCCAGATCCGCGCGTTTGATGATGGATGTGTCGGTGAGTTCATGGGCAAGAGCGGTGGGGAGATCTGTATCTGATAGCCACGCGGCGATGTCATCGTCTGACAGATTGTCATCCGACCCCTTCTTCCCCTTCAGGCGGACCCCCGGATCCTGAAGAAGGGGGTTGGGTTCTTCCTTTCCGAGCAGTAGAAATGTGAGTGGTCCGACGGTGAGGAGCCCCCCAGGGTTAAGAATTTTCTCTCCATCGACGGGACGGCCATCAATGAATGTCCCGTTCCGACTCTTGAGATCAACGACCCGGACCCGTCCGTTTTCCGCAATCAGCTTGCAGTGGTCCCGGCTCACTTCTGCACTGGCAATGCGAATTGATGAGTTCTCCCCGCGTCCGATGGTCATTTCGGCATCAGTGAGCCGAATCCGGCGGCCCTTATGTTTGCCAGTCTGAATCTCCAGAATGAGTGGCTGAGACGCCATGAATCGCTATTCCTGTCAACCTGTAAATTTCAATGCGTTACCGGGATCATCTGGCGGGGCAATAAATAAAATGAGGGAGACTCTCCGGCAGGAGTTCAGTGGACCGGGATCATGACTCCCTGATGGCAACGGGGACAGTTCAGTTTCCGCCCCCGATGGGAATTCCTCGCCTTCAGGCGTGCCCCGCACCCCGTACAGGGAAAACGGATCAGTTCTCCATCGCTCACATTGTCCCGGAGGGCGTGGGAGTGTTGCCAGACCGATTCTGCAACTCTCCGTATCATTCGCACGAGTTCATTGGGGTCATACGGCTTGGTCATATAGGCATCGACCCCGACTCTCGCTGCCAGGTGTCGAGCATCGTCGAGATCAATTTCCGTCAACATGAGTACAGGAACGGAACTCTTCTCCCGCTTCATGTATTCACAGACTTCGAATCCAGACACCTTGTTAGGAAGGATGGCCTCCAGAATCACGAAATCGGGCTGATGCAAATTGAACGCAGAACGAGCCTGCCCGAAGTCCCGGGTCACTTCGGTCTGAAAACGGTTCTGGTTCAGGAAGTCTTTCAGGAAAGCGGCTTCATCCGGATTCCCTTCCACAATCAGGATCCGGTTGATGATCACTTCGACGGCACTCAGGGAGTCATACATGTCATGCCTCCAAAATTCCGGATTCAGTCAATTGGAGACGGGGTGTCACGAAAGGTCCACGGGGTGGGGTGGAAAATTGCAACGGGAGCATACCGTACGCTGCGATTGTCGCATCAGTGAATCCTAATGCGACTGCGTCTGGAAACACAACAGGCGACCTTGGAATCTTGCGTCTCCACGATTCGGTTGCGAATCAAAATTGCGTCGCAAAGTGGTGGAAAACGATGTCAAGAAATCCGTCGATTCCGATGTGGATCGGACGGCACGGACAGCGTTTTGTTGCCGGTCTTATCGGGCGGGATGATATTCCTTCAGGAGAAGTTCAGTTGATTTCCCATTGCTGGAGATCACCTGTTTCACTTTTCCGACTCCCGGCACGAAGTAATAGGTGAACTCCAATGATCCCGTGTCGGACTCAAAGCCGGTCCCTCGTACGGTGACTGCGGAAAATTCGCCCGCAGGGACGCGAACCTGCTCCTGACCGCGTTCAAATTTGCCCGTGATCGGGACGCCATTCACACGAGAATCGACGTTCCAGCTTGTGGCATTGGGAGTGGGATGTTTCAGGAAACAGATGGGCGGCTCCACGTTGTATCCGGAAATCGAGACTCGATAGACACCATCGGCGCGCACTGCGAGATGCTCATATGCAGCCTGCTTTCCATGAATTCGGGTCTCCAGTCGAGCGCAGCGTTCTCCGTTGATCTCGTCAAAACCAACGACTTCTTCCACGAGTTCAATGGGCCCTGCCTGGTAGATCCATTTGCTCCCCTCAGCTAGCGGGTAAATACTTGCCTCCCGAGGGGGAGCCGCCTGAAGTGAAAGCAATGCGATCAGACAGAGAGCTGCGGCGGCAGCAAGACGTTTCAGGACGCGATTCAATCCCTGGATGACGTCCATCCTGTTCACCCGTGCAAAGTTCATCATGAGGACCGGTGGTCCTGTTCCGTCGAATCCGATGCGGGCCGAACGCTTCGGCGCGCAGGTTCCCTTGTGATTCTGTTATGACTCGGGTGCGGACAGTACCCAGTCGAATCCGATTGTCGCAAGATGTGTTGAAATGGGGAGGGTGGAGTAAATGGTGAGGCGTTTGTGGCTGGCTCAGAGGCAGTGTCCCCACTTGAGTTGAATTGGTTGTGGATCGAGAGAATTGTCCAAGGAAGGGCCCAGAAGAATAGATATGACGTTTCGGTGGTTTTTTTTGATTTTGATCAAGATGCCGTTCTGAAGCCGCCGATGAAATACAGGTCAGAATCGGACGAGTCTGGTTCTCGGAGTTCCTCACTGTCGAAGCAGTCCGCTCGACTTTCAGTTCATCTCCTCAAACGATGTGAGTTCAAGCATGAACGTCCCAAAATCACTCGCAACCAGAATCACCCTGGTTTTGGGCGGAATGCTCACCTTCAGTGGCCTCTACGGGTGCCAGTCGAATATCGGTGGTCAGACCCTGCCGTCGGCGTATTACCTGCGGGATGATGTTCAGTTCTTCCCTGCTGGTCCGGAGTTCCTGTTGCCGGAAACGAGACGTGCTCACGAAGAATACCGCACCCAACAACTGCGTGCAGCTGATGATGATGCTGGTTTCGCGCCTGGTCCCTGATCTCCGGGGCGAACCGGAAGTGATGACACAAAAAGAACAGCCACGTTTCGAACGAAACGTGGCTGTTGTCGTTTTCAGGGGTCGTGGCCCCTCATTCAGGAGAGAGGCAGACTGAAAATCATCACTTGCCCGAGAGCAGGGCATCGATTCCCGCTTGGGCGATCTGGGCATCTTCTTCAGATTTCACTCCCGAAACCCCAATCGCGCCGATGATTTTTCCATCGCGCACAATCGGAATTCCTCCTTCGAGAGGAAGGGCACCGGGAATCTTCAGGATGCGAAGTCCTTGCCCTCCAGCGGCAAGTGCGTCATCCAGCGCTTTAGTTGGCCGACGAAAGTGGGCAGCAGTTTTGGCTTTCTCGATCGAAATCTCAATGCTGCCCAGTTGGGTGTTATCAAGCCGGGAAAAAGCAACCAGAAACCCGGACGGATCGACGATCGTGATCGCCACCGGCCAATTGTTCTTTTTGGCTTCAGCTTCCGCGCCTGCCAGGACTTTCTTTGCGTCGGCCTGCGAAATCGGCTCGCCATATGGTGTGGGAGCCTGAGCAGCTGCAACTGTGGGAAGGCTCATGGCTGCCACAAGGCTGAAAATCCCCGCCAGAGCAATTTGGCGCGAAGTGGTTAAGCTGTTCATGGATCTCATTCTCTTTCCTTTAAAGGGGAACAGTGACCAAAACTCTGAGTGACGTGCGACTCTTCAGAAAGACGTCCGTTGGCTCGGTGGATCGATCTATCGTTTCTGCGAAAGGATCTCGGGAGCCTGTTGGATCGTTTCATTAACAAGATGGGCCATCTTGGGGTGGCTCGGCTCAAGGTCTGGAGGGAGTCCCAATGATCGCAGCCGTTCGGAGGCCGTTGGGCCGATGCTTCCGATGACACAGCGATTGGCAGCAGCCAGCCACTGGGACTGGACTCCCATGGTCTGGGCGACCTCCAGCACGTGATTGATCTGCTGGGCACTGGTCCAGAGGAGAATATCAAACTTGCCAGCGATTGTGGCTTCGATGGCGTGCTGCAATGGGGCAAGATCTTCTGGAAGTGCCCATCGATAAACGGGAACCGGGAACGCTTCCGCCTGGTGCTCTTTCAGCCACTGATAGAGATCGATGCTGGGGGCCCCATACTCCTGCACCGCGACTTTTTTTCCTGCGAAAGCGACCTGGTGGCGGACCATCTCTGTAACCATGTCCTGCCATGTATTCGGTTCCGGCGCCCTGATGTCAACTCGGACCTTCATCTTTGAGAGGGCTGCGAAGGGTTTCGGTCCTCGGGCCACTACCTGTACGGACTGAAGAGCAGACAGGACAGGCTCGACCAAGTTTCGGGTTTCGAGTACGGAAAACATGGCTTCCGTCCCCACTCCCGTCATGAAAATGACAATGGGGAACTGACCCGCACAGAGCCGATCAGCGAACTCGAAGACGGCGCTGTTATCGGAGAGGGGAATTTCTCTCATTGAAGGGGCAATTGTCGGTACGCCCCCCGCTCGCTCAATGAGACGTGCCATCTCGTTCTGCCGACGGCTTTCAAAGGAGCAGAGATGATACTTGCTTGCGTTCATGCAGAAATCGTATCGCAAGCAGGCGTCCGGTTCAGCTCATCGGAGGGCTCTTTAGCGAGAGCCAGGGGAATTGGCGATCATGAGGTGGGGGAAACCCACATGTTGTCAGCGCTGACAAAGAGAGAAGGGAAACCATGCCCCCAAGAACAGCGGCAACCCAAGTGGACAGAGTGAACAACCCAAGTGGACAGAGTGAAGATGACTGGGGGCGTGGGCGCTCGCCCGGAAGATGTCCAACGAGGACAACCCCGGCCACACCCCCAGTCACACATCACTCGTGACTCGGTGTATGGCATTTAGGCAACGTCCGTGCCGCACTGCTCCAGATTTTTCTAAATTGACATAAGATGTTTTCTGGCAGTTTGTTGAGAGTTGTGTGAGTTGTTGCTTACGTCTTCATTCCAAATAGAGGTGCCTGCATGGAATGCGAAGGTGCCCAATCTCTCAACATCTCACCGCCTGATCACAGACAGATTGAAGGGCCAAAGTCTGTGAAAAGACTTTGTTACCGCACTGGCCTGGAGCGCTTACTGCGCATCAGGTCTCCCATCCCGGACTCTACAGTGCCTTGGTACGACCTCGACAAGGACGCGGAACAGGAGCCTCGCATCAAGGGAGGTCGCCTTCACTTCATGGAAGATCGGTGCTGCGTACGCAGACGGAAGTGCCGCTACGATTTGACGTCGTCGACTTCCATCCCCAGTTGACGCATTTTGCGGTACAGGTTCGAGCGATGCAGCCCGAGGTACTCTGCCGTGTCGCTCATGTTCCCCTGCATCCGTTTCACGGCCCGCTTGATGTATTCGATCTGGAACTTGGCGGTCGCCTCGGTCAGGCTCACCCCATCGGCAAGATCATCGAAGGAACTTCGATTGTTCGGGCTGAGGATAAAAGCGAGATCATCCAGTTCGACCCGATCGCCGACCGCGAGGAACGCGATTCGCTCCATCAGGTTCCGCAGCTCGCGAACATTCCCCGGCCAGTTGTGCATCTGAAGGCGCTTCTCCGCGTCCGGCGAGAGGGCCAGCGGCTTCCGTTTGGCGTCTTTGCAAAACCGTTCAAGAAAGAACTTCGCGAGGGGAATGATGTCTTCGGGGCGATCTCGAAGCGGAGGAATCTCGAGAGTCACGACGCTCAGACGGTAATACAGGTCCTGCCGGAATTTCTTCTGTTGAACCAGTTCAATGAGATTGGCGTTTGTTGCTGCCAGGACCCGGACATTGACGGGGATGCTCTGGGTTCCTCCGACGCGGGTGATGACTTTCTGTTCGAGGACCCGCAGGAGTTTGGCTTGACCCCCGAGACTCATGTCGCCGATTTCATCAAGAAACAGGGTTCCCCCCTCAGCCAGTTCGAATTTTCCGATGTGCTGGGAATGGGCGTCTGTGAAGGCCCCTTTTTCGTGACCGAAGAGTTCGCTCTCCAGCAAGGTTTCGGTGAGGGCGGCACAATTGACTGCAATGAAGGGGCGACTGGCTCGGGGACCCTGACGATGGAGCGAAGTCGCAGCGACCTCCTTTCCGGTTCCACTCTCCCCCAGAATCAGAACAGGGAGGTCGGTTCCAGCGAGTCGGTCGATTGTGCTTCGCAATCCAGACATCGCAGGGCTATCGCCCACGATCCGAATCTGATCCGAGACTTGCTCCGAGAGCTGGCGGTTGCTGCGATCCAGAAATTCCAGCTCACGTGTATTCGTGATGGCGGTTGAAACCTGAACTCCGAAGTCTTCAAGCGCGCACTGATCCTCTTCTGTGAAGTCTCCGCCAATCTTGTTGATCAGCTCGAAAACTCCCAGGCAGTTCTGCTGCGAGTCAAACAGGGGAACACAGAGAAGATTGCGAGTCTTGTAGCCCGATTTCTTGTCGACACTCTGGTCAAAACGGGGATCTCGATAAGCATCATCAACAATCAACGGCTTTCGGCTATGCAGGACGTCTCCCACAATCCCCTTGTTGTCCGGGATGAAGAGTTTTCCGTCCGGGACTCCCAATGCCGGACAGGCGATCAATTGTTTTTGATCTCGATCCCAGATGAAGATACTGGCCCGGTCCGAATTCAATAACCGGGCGGCTTCCTCAGCAATTTGCTCCAGCAGTCGCTGGGTCTGTTTTTCTCCTGCGAATTTTCGCGCCAGTTCAAGAGTAGCCCGGAGGCGTTCGACCTGACGGGACTGGAACTGAATGCGGAGAATCTGATCGATCCTTCGACCAACGACGCGCCCAACAGCCAGAGCTTCTTCCAGCTGCTCCATCGAGAGTCGTGGACCCGACAGGATCAGGACATGTTGATCCCGTGACGGGGTTGGAACAAGCAGGCAGGGACCATGGGCCCGGTCCACCATGGCCACGCCGGAGTTGCGGTCGATGACTGTTGCCAGAAGGGAACTGGGGAGAGCTCCTTCCCATTCTCCACGGGCAGCAACAACGCGCCAGTCTGGTTGACGGCAGGCAAGAAGGCAGTTTGGAACTCCAAACTCCGCAGCGACATCGGTCAGAATCGCCGGGAAATCATCTGTGGTCAGGATACGATCGCACAGTCGAATCAGGGGGGCGGATGGGGCGGTCCGCTGAAGCCAGGGAAGTTCACTCCAGCTCATCCAGCGAAGTTCTTCCACATCGTCCTCCTGCTCTATCTGTTCCAAACGCTTCATGTCAATGTGGTTGCGTTCAACGTTGTTCAGCCGCAACCACTGTTTCCCAAATGCAGGACCAATTTTGATGGCGCTGCATTTTGAGGCTGATTGTTCGAAACCGTGGCGGTGACGTCAAGCCGATGACATATTTTGTTCGGAGAGACTCGCCGTGAAGGTACTCATTCCTGAATGCGGTTGCTGACAGCGACAGCGGTAAATGCCACTGCGGCTGTTTCGATTCGTAGAATGTTTGGGGACAGACAGATCTCTTTTGCACCCCAACTATGGAGCAGTTCCACTTCCTCGTCAGTCAGCCCCCCTTCCGGGCCAATCACGCCGATCAGGTTCTCAGCTGTGTAATCAGATTTGTGATCGAGACTTGCAGATTGTGATGAGCGCGGAGCGCCAACAAAGAGCCTTGATTGTCCTAGGTCGATTCGTTCAGGAAGCGACTCCAGAGGGCACAGGGGATCAATGGCTGGTAACCGACTTCGACCGGATTGCTTGCAGGCAGCAATGGCGGTCGCTTCTGCTTTGTGCAATTTCTGATCACCGGGTTTGACGACACTTCGTCTCGTGACAATCGGGATGACTCGATCGATCCCCAGTTCCGTCACCTTTTCGATCATCCAACTCAGTCGATCCCCTTTGGGAACAGCCACAGCCAGGACGATCTTGCAAGTCGGAGCGGGGGTGATCTCCCACGGAGCAATCACTTTGATCAGGGCCGCACGTTTGCGAATCGATTCCACGACGCCACGGGTCTTTCCTCCGCGACCGTCAAACAGCTCCACCTCGTCTCCCACGTTCGATCTCAGGACGTGGATCAGGTGATGGGATTCGCCTTCGTCCAGCGTGATCAGGGTGTCCGTGGGGGGGGCATCTGTTTTACTGGGTGCTTCACTGGGCCCGGGGGCATAGAATCGGGGAGGCATTCGAGTGGCTTTCTGGGATTCATTTTGAGTTCATGCGAACCCGAAAGGAGGACGGTGACTCAATTGGATGGCTGCAACGACGACGAGGACGACGTTGCGGATACTCGTCAGGACTTTGATGAACAGGACTTTGATGAGTCGGTATTGATCCTTCTGTTCCCCTAATGCGGGCGAAGGCGATTCGAAAGGCTCCAGGCAGTGAGATCAATGGTGGATTCTGCTCCTTGAGACATGAATTCCTTCCGGTGGAGAAGTTGAAGCCTGACGATTGACGGCCTTCGCCGGGCATCGCATTCTTATATTGGAG
>CALLWY010000018.1 GCA_938015865.1 uncultured Planctomicrobium sp. | reverse complement strand
CCACATTTCGGTCCAGAAGGAGGACAAAGTGGCCGCTGGTGTACGCAAGACGCGGTTCGACGGGGCCGTGGTCTTGCAGTTCAACAGCGTAGGAGAATGTCTGGTCAGGGAATTCGCCAAAACGGATTCCGTCTTCCACTCGTCCTGATTCCATCAACGTCGACAGATCCCTCTGATCGAGGCGAACGCGTACGCTGGCTCCTCGCAGGCGAAGCTTCATGGGGCCGGTTCCTTTTTCGGAAAGAGAGTGTGCGTTTCATTCTCTCATCTGACGATGCCAAGGGCCAGCCCGCTGCCGCACAACAGTGCATCCGGCTTTTTCAATCGTTCAGGACAGGAGTAACCGTTCAGGACAGGAGTATCTGTGTGGAATCTGGAATCGGAAAAACCGGGAGATGATAGGACTGGGCGGATGTTGATGATATCGTGTGGAGCAGGGGAGGGGGATCGGAGCCAATACGAGGGATTGGTTCCTTGAAACAACTCATTCTTCGCCCCAGCGCTCATCTCAACGGACATCATTGTTTCGACGGAATCCAACGAGGCCCGGCATGTCAACTTCCGCTGTCTCTTTGACATCACTTCCCGCCTGGAAGGCTCTTTCCCAGCACGCAGAGACGCTGCGGACGATGCACCTCAGGGACCTGTTTGCGGGTGATCCGCAGCGGGGCGAACGATTTTCGCTCGAGGCAGCAGGAATTCTGCTGGATTACTCCAAGCACTTCCTGACCGATGAGACGCTGAGACTGCTGGAACAGCTGGCCGTCGAATCCGGGTTGCGGGAGAAGATCGATGCGATGTTTCGCGGGGACAGGATCAACATCACGGAAGATCGGTCGGTGTTGCATGTAGCTCTCCGGGCCCCTCGGGACGCAGAAATTGTTGTCAATGGGGAAAATGTTGTTCCGGGCGTTCATGACGTCCTTGACCGGATGGAGGCGTTCTCCCGTCGCGTCCGAAGCGGGGAATGGAAGGGATTTACCGGGAAAAAGATCCGCAACATCGTTAATATCGGGATCGGTGGATCGGACCTGGGGCCGGTCATGGCCTATGAGGCACTCAAACATTACAGCGACCGGTCTTTGACCTTCCGGTTCATCTCCAACGTGGATGGTTCGGATCTGGTGGAGGCTCTGATCGATCTCGATCCCGCCGAAACCCTCTTTATTGTGGCGTCGAAGACGTTCACGACTCAGGAGACGATGGCCAATGCTCACAGCGCGCGGGCCTGGTTGATGTCCGGGCTGGGAGGTGAGGTAGCGGCCATTGCCCGGCATTTTGTTGCTGTTTCGACGAATGCGGCCAAGGTGTCGGAATTTGGAATCGACCCGGAGAATATGTTCGGGTTCTGGGACTGGGTCGGGGGTCGGTATTCGATGGACTCATCGGTGGGACTGTCGACAATGCTTGCGATTGGTCCTGAACACTTCCGTGAGATGCTCGCTGGCTTTCATGAGATGGATGAACATTTCCGGACTGCTCCCTTCACTCAAAACATGCCTGTTTTGATGGGGCTGCTGACAGTCTGGTACAGCAACTTTTTCGGCGTGAACTCCATTGCTGTGCTTCCGTATGAGCAATACCTGAAGCGCTTCCCGGCCTACCTGCAACAGCTCACGATGGAGAGCAACGGGAAGAGTGTCACACTCAGTGGCGAACGGGTGACTTATGACACCTGCCCAGTGATCTGGGGAGAGCCGGGGACGAATGGCCAGCACTCGTTCTACCAGTTAATTCACCAAGGGACCCGGTTAATTCCGTGTGACTTCATTGCTTTTGCCGAGGCTCTGGCCCCGCTGGGGCGGCATCATGATCTCCTGATTGCGAATGTCTTCGCGCAGTCGGAAGCACTGGCGTTCGGAAAGACGGCTGATGAGGTCCGTGCGGAGGGGACTCCGGAATGGCTGGTTCCGCACCGGACCTTCGAAGGAAACAGGCCGTCGAGCACTCTCCTCATCAAGCGATTGACCCCGGCTGTTCTCGGGAAGCTTGTGGCGCTCTATGAACACAGCGTCTTTGTGCAGGGGATCATCTGGCAGATCGATTCATTCGATCAGTGGGGAGTAGAACTCGGAAAAGTTCTGGCTTCGCGCATCGTTCCCGAACTGGAGAGTCCGACGGAACCTGTCCTGAATCACGACAGCTCCACAAACCACCTGATCCGGACGTATCGCCGGCTCAATGGAAAGACTTGAGCGTCGTCGAGCACGTCCGATGAGATCAGTTGAGAGATCAGATGATTTCTGGATCGGGTGATTCGTGCACATCTCACGAACGCATGACGTTCCAGCGGTGATCAATAGTGTGATTGAGCGACAAGGGAGCATGACACGCCCCTGCGACAAGGGTTAAGTCCATTCTCTGCGCCCCCGCGTCTCTCCGCCTCTGCGTTGTCTTCACCTGTCTTCAACTGATTGTCTGACGCCTGTGAAAGGAGCCAGTTCTACGATGGGGAACGGTTCTGGATAGGGAAGAGAGTATTCAACGCAGAGACGCGAAGGCGGGGAGGCGCAAAGGGAGACCGGAATAACTTCGTTTCGTGCGCATCTCACGAACGCATGACGTTCCAGCGGTGATCAATAGTGTGATTGAGCGACAAGGGAGCATGACACGCCCCTGCGACAAGGGTTAAGTCCATTCTCTGCGCCCCCGCGTCTCTCCGCCTCTGCGTTGTCTTCACCTGTCTTCAACTGATTGTCTGACGCCTGTGAAAGGAGCCAGTTCTACGATGGGGAACGGTTCTGGATAGGGAAGAGAGTATTCAACGCAGAGACGCGAAGGCGGGGAGGCGCAAAGGGAGACCGGAATAACTTCGTTTCGTGCGCATCTCACGAACGCATGACGTTCCAGCGGTGATCATCAGTGTGATGTGCAACTGGTGACCGCGACACTCCCCTGCAGGAGGGGTTAATCGCGTCGGTCGTGGGAGTTAAGCAGCCCCAGTCGAATGATCCAGTAGACCACCACGAGAATCGCCTGAAGGGTCCCCGCCACATACGTCCATGCAGCGGCGTTCAGGACGTTGGCAACGGCCTGTCCGCTGTAGCTGTCGACGACTCCCATGTCGGTCAGAAGACGTTTGGCGCGATTGCTGGCGTCAAATTCGACGGGAAGATTGATGATCTGAAAAGCCGCTGCGGCCATAAATCCACCGACCGCGATCCACATAAACGTCTGCCCCCAGCCAGCCCGGGCCATGCTCTCCGAGAATGCAGGGAGAAGCATTCCCAGAAGCAGAAAGGCCATGAACCACATCGGTCCAAACTGGGCTGCGGGAACTGCCATATTGCGAATGACCAGGGGAGCGTAGTTATGGGCGTCCTGCAGTGCGTGCCCCGCTTCGTGAGCGGCGATCCCGACCGCAGCAGCGGACCGGGTTCGATAGACATCACTGCTCAGCCGGAGAACTTTCGCTCGCGGATCGTAATGATCGGACAAGGTCCCTCCGACTTCCTCAATCTCCACGTAATCGAGTCCAGCGTCATCAAGAATCCGTCTGGCCGCCTGAGCTCCGGTCATCTGGGTGGGGACTTGTAATGCCTCCGCGTATGCAGATTTGATACGCCACTGAGCCCACATCATCAGAAAGATGGCGGGAGACAGAATGACGAAGTACATCGGGTCAAAAAGCGGAAACATGGTACCTTTCAACAGGGGTCAATTGGTCTCTAGGAACGGCAATACACGCAGGTTTGGAAAGTGCCAACCTGACATTCCTCATGATATGTGTGGCACTTCGTTCTGCGTAGGTGTTTTCTGAACGAATTCTTAAGGCCACTGGATCAAAAAAAGCTGCGCGATTTCTCGCGCAGCTTTTTCAGGAGATTCGACTTGAAACCGACCGTTTCAATTAACGGCTGGCAGACTTCCGGTACTGATCGTTGAGGTGCTTCAGGATGGGATCGGTGATGTCATCCTGTGGCTGATAATACACGACCTGACGATTCATGTTCTGGATGATGGCATTGGGGTTGCCTGCTTCCGCGACATCACCCCGGTTGAAGCGAATCACCAGTGTGTACTTGTAGTACTGGGCGTAGCGATTCACGACGTCCTGAACTTCCAGATAGATCGTCTTGTAGACTTCGGCCTGCTGGCGGACAATCTTCTGCTGTTCGACCTGACGGAAGGTTTCCAGCTCGGTCTTCAGCTTGATCAGTTCGGATTCAATCTGGGTGTATTCCGGGGTTCCCGGAGTGAGCGTCTGGAGCTGTTCCTGCCCTTTGCGCCCCTTTTCCATCATGGCCTGAGCCTTGGCTTCGGCCTCTTCTGCCAGCTTCTGCAGGCTGGCGGTCTGATCCTTGAACTTCTCGTAGTTCTTGAAAATGTGGGCCATGTCAATCAGGCCGATCTGATGCGGCGTTGGGGTGGCCGCTGCATCCTGAGAGATTCCCGGCCGCGTTGCCATGAACAGGCCAACCATTGCCAGAGCGACTGCCAGCAGACTGTACTTCTTCACTGTATTGCACTCCTTTGCGAATCCGTTCAGGCCGGTGCCATCCGATGCTCCGGAACAATTAGTGGCCTACGCCCAGCCCTTATTCGGCGTGAATGTCATGTTCGTTCCCGCAAGGACAACCATGTCCTCAAGAGGAGGAGAAATCTCTCACTTATGTCGATTTACGTCAATCTGAATTATGCCGCTCTGGATGAATTTCGAACAACTTCGAACTCGCCGGCATTTTTTGCGGGTTTCTTTTCAGAAAACTACCCGGACTAGTCAACTATTGAAACAGAATAGCCGTACAGACGTCAATTCGCGCACACAAGAGAACAGTCAGTTGACGATTCCGGGAAACGGCATTCCCGGAGGGTCAGGAACTGATCTGCTGTTTACTGCGAGAAAAGTACTCATCGACCGCCCGAAGAAGTGGATCAATCGCCCGTGGCTGGATCGAGGGAGGGGGGGAATTCCACGGAAACCACTTCGCTCCGATGTGTTCGGTGAGTTGAATATTGTATTCCCTGTCCACGCGGGCAAGGAAGAGAATCAGGGTCTTGAGAACGACATCGTCTTCCTTCCCTCCGTACCGGGCTGCGGAGACTTCATACTGCTGGACGTATTGAAAGTCCGGTAGCAGAGTCACTTTCTCGGGCGGGATTCCCGTCTCTTCATACATCTCCCGCAGGGCGCATTCTGTATCGGTCTCGCCGGGGTCGACATGCCCTTTCGGAAGATCCCATCGATCCGCATGTTTCATCAGTAGAAATGAGCGAATGGGATCACCGCAGATCAGCAGGACGCCACAGGATCGGGGGACGGGATGAATTGCCATTCGAAAACGGTCCGTGAAGTCACTTCGTCAATGAGGATGTGTCGGCAGTGGTCTCTTTCGGGAGAGCTGGAAGCGACAGTACGAGTGCTCCCCATCCCAGAAGGAACGAGACGCCTCCAAACGGGGTAATCGCTCCCAGCCCACGTATTCCGGAAAGCACAAGCACGTACAGGCTGCCGGAAAAGAGAATGATCCCCGCCAGAAAGAAGCAGGCAGCGAGTCGCAGTCCCTTCGACCTGAAGTGGAGCATCAGGCCTCCGACCACAAGGATGGCCAGAGAGTGGAACATCTGATACTCCGCACCGGTCTTGAAATCCTGAAGGTACTTGACGGCAGCGGGGACCTCCTGCCCTGCAACAACTCGGGTCTGTTCTGCGTATTGCTTCGGCAGCCGTTCGTTGAGTGAATGAGCTGCGAACGCCCCGAACATCACAGAGAGTGCAGCCAGAATGGCTCCGATTCGAATCCAGATCACCCCTTCTCGACAGGAGCCAGCGGCGGATTGGGGAGTGGCGTCAGAGTTCAATTTTTGCTCCCAGTGCCTTGATGAATGCAGCCAGCCACTTGGGATGTGCCGGCCATGCAGGGGCCGTGATGAGATTTCCGTCCACATGGACTTCCGTCACGTCCACG
>CALLWY010000017.1 GCA_938015865.1 uncultured Planctomicrobium sp. | reverse complement strand
CGCGATTGTCGCAGGGGTGCTGGGCCTGATTCTCAGCCTGCTGGCACATGGCCCGGGAGAGTACAATCTTCTTCGGCCAATCGTGGCACACGCTGCCTACGATTTCGCAGGATTCCTTTGGGTCGTCTATCAGTACCGGAAGAGACATCCAGAGGAATCATACGATGCGAAAAAGGATGTCTCCCTACCGCAAGATGAACTGTCCCGAGACGACATCCATTCCCTGTAACTCGATCACTGCCAATTCAGCGACCCGATCAATTCGCGACAGAATTTTGGCATCATCCCATCGATGGATGGCCTTCATTCATCAACTCCATCTTCAAACCTCGTAGACACACCGTTCGCTTCAAGCAGCATTCTTCCCCTCATGTCGACCTCCTCTCTCCCCTCCCCTGTTCACTCCGAAAATCCCATGCCGGCTCATGGGCCGAAGATGGGAACGATTTCGCTTCCACATCCCTTTGTTCAGGCGGCATTGAGCGGGTACAGCGACTGGCCAATGAGGACGCTCGCCCGGCGCTATGGGGCCTGCTACACACTTGCGGAAGTGATGCTGGAACGCTTTGTTTCCGAGGTGAAGGGAACCGGCAAGACCGGTCATTACCTGCTTGTCCGTGATGAAGATCACCCGGTCGGAGGTCAGCTGATGGGGGCCGAACCCGAGCGGTTCGCCCCGGCCGCCCTGCGACTGGTCGAAGCGGGTTTCGATGTCATCGATATCAACTTTGGATGCCCGGTACGTTCTGCCATCGGAGGATGCCGCGGAGGATATCATCTCAGCCAGCCAGCAGTGGCACTGGAGATTGTCGATCGCGTTCGGAACGCTGTCCCGGAACAAATCCCTGTCACCTTGAAGATGAGACGGGGGATCGACGATACCCCTCTCAGCCGTGATCGTTTTTTTGAGATCCTCGATGGAGCCTTTGCTCGTGGAATCAGCGCTGTGACGGTTCATGGACGAACGGTCGAACAGAAGTATCGCGGTCCCAGCCAATGGTCCTTTCTCAAAGAGGTGAAAGAGCACGTCGGTAACAGAACGATTCTGGGAAGCGGGGATCTGTTCACTGCCCAAAACTGTATCGACATGATCCGGCAGACGGGGGTCGATGGCGTGACGATCGCCCGTGGTGCGATCGGAAATCCATGGATCTTCCACCAGGCGTGCGCACTCTGGAGAGGAGAGCCATTGCCACCCCCACCCACCGTAAAGGAGCAGTTGTCCACGCTTCGAGAGCATCTGGCACTCGCTCAGGAAGTCCTTGGCCCTCAGCGAGGATTCAGCAGCCTGCGCCGGTTTGCTTTCAAATACGCACGTCTACATCCCCGGAACCTTGAGCTAAGGAACGCCTTTGCCCGGATGAGAACCATCGACGACTGGGAGACAATTCTGCTTCAGTACTATTCTGACGACCGTCCCGGTCAGTACCCCGATTCGGCCGACGAAACCAGCGATTGCACCGAAGGGGAAGCGTGAAAAGTGCCTGGAACGCGCCCCCATCTTGTTCCCCAAGCACCGAACCGTTAAAATTTCGTTAATTGATTCGCCTGAGACAGAACGTCGATGAGACTCATCCGACCGATCTCCGGCGAACCCGCACAGCGTTTCCACTCGGGTCTCTGACCCGATTTATTCCCACCGAATGCGGACCCTCTCCGCGTCCTGACTGTGAATCGCTTCCCTATGAAAGTCTGGATTGTCGCTGCTGGAGTCATCGCTGCCATTGGGGGAGCCAGTCAGGTCTCCCTGCATGCAGGAACTCCGGAGCAGGACTTCCCTGCTGTCCGTGAGATTCTGACGAAGTATTGCTACGAATGTCATTCGAGCAAAAAGGCGGAAGGGGGCCTTAACCTCGAACGGTTCGACAGCTTTGCTGCCGCCCAGAAGGAAAAGACTCTCTGGGAGGGAGTTCAGGGGCGTTTTTTTCCACGGGAAATGCCTCCGGAAGGAGCCCCTCAACCCAATGACCAGGAACGTGATCGGCTCCGGAACTGGCTGACCGCAATGGTCAAGCACGATGGCGACTGCACGGAGATCGCCAACGATCGCAACACCAACTTCTATCGCGGCCATGTCATGAGCCGTCGACTCACCCGGACCGAATATGCCAACGCCATTCGGGACCTGACGGGAGTGGAAATCAATGCAGTGGAACTTCTCCCATCGGATGGCTCCGGGGGGGAAGGGTTCGATGCGGTTGGGGACTCATTATTTCTGTCCCCCATTCACCTGGAACGCTACCTCGAAACCGCACAGCAGGTCACAGCGGCCCTCTGGCCAGAAGCACCGCAGGAGAATGAGCCGGAACGACTTCGACAACGACGGGCTGAAATCGGAGGGGATGTCCTGATTGAGGGTGTCGAGGGTCTGGAACTGGCCCGAAAGACGCTGGCTCCTCTCGCCCGTCTTGCTTTTCGTAGACCGGTACCGCCCGAAGAACTGGATCGTTATCTGAAATTTTATCAGCTGGCTTTGGAGCGTGGCGAAAGCCACCGCGCCGGGTTACGTCTGGCGCTTCAGGGGATTCTTCTCTCCCCTCACTTCTTCTTCCTGGCCGAACCGGAACCGGAGACCCCCGAAAATTCAGAAGCGGCAAAAAACGATGACGGCATTCACCCGCTCCCTGATCACGCCCTCGCAGCACGTCTGGCAGCCTTTCTCTGGTCATCATTGCCGGATGAAGAACTTCTCGACGCAGCTGATGCGGGAATTCTCCAGCAGGATGATGAATTGCGAAAGCAGGTGCGGAGGATGCTGAAAGATCCTCGTGCCCGCGCACTCGGAGAGAACTTCGGGATGCAATGGCTCGGGCTGATGCCGCTCGGGGGGACAGTGCAACCCGATCCGAATCAGTTTCCAGAGTTCACCCCTGATGTGGCACAGGCAATGAAGTCCGAGACAGCCCTGTTCATCGCCGGGTTGTTCATGGAGGATCGTAGCCTGCTGGAGCTGATCGATTCGGACTACACCTACCTGAATGAATCACTCGCACGGCTGTACGGCATCCCGGATGTGCAGGGTCCAGAGATGCGAAAAGTCTCTCTCCCGGATCGCAAACGGGGAGGCGTTCTGACTCAAGCGAGTGTCCTGACGGTCTCCTCCTATCCCCTTCGGACCAGTCCGGTTTTGCGCGGGCGCTGGCTGCTGGAAGAACTGCTCGGAAGCCGCGTTCCTCCTCCCCCACCGGGAGTTCCCCCTCTTCCGGAAGCAGACGAAAATGGCCAGATCCTCTCCCTGCGGGAACAGCTGGAGAAACACCGCTCCAACCCGCAATGCTCGAGCTGCCATAATCGTATGGACCCGCTCGGCTTTGGTCTGGAAAACTTCGATCCGATTGGTCGCTGGCGCGATCAGGTATCCGGTCTTCCCATCGATTCCACCGGGACACTCCCCTCGGGAGAATCGTTCAATGGACCGGCGGAATTGAAAGATGTTCTCCTGAAACGAAAAAATGAAGTCCTCCGGCACCTGTCCCGTAAACTGTACGGTTTTGCGATGGGACGCCAGTTAAACAAGTTTGACGATTGTGTCATTCAGGGGGCCGTTACGGCTTTGGAACAAAATGATTACCGTGCCGGGGTCCTGGTTGAACACATTGCCTTAAGCTACCAGTTCCGTCATCGGTTCATCAAAAAATGACCGATGAAATGGACTGGACAGACCTGAACACCTGGAACTCTCAGGTTGAAACGGAGTACTCCCATGAATCTGAAGCCAATCTCTCGACGGGCATTTCTGCGTGGAGCCGGTGTCAGTCTGGCATTGCCGTTTCTCCCCTCCTTTGGCCCTCGGGCGGTTCGTGCTGCGGACGCGGTTCGCCCCCCTGTGAGATTGGGAATTCTGTTTTTCCCGAACGGGGTCTGGCGTGATTCGTGGATTCCCAAACAGGTGGGAAGTGACTTTGAGCTTCCGTTCTCGCTGGAGCCGCTGGCCCCGGTCAAGGACATGATCACTGTCGTTTCCAACCTCGACAAGAAGCACAGCTTCGGCGGGGATGGGCACTACGCCAAGACCGCCAATTTCCTGACGGGGCTGCACGTCACGAAGACAACCGGAAAAGACATCAGTACCGGAGGAATTTCTCTCGACCAGTTGGTGGCCCAACACCACGGGCACAAAACACCGTTGCCATCTCTGGAACTGGGAATCGATCCCGTGATCTCCGGGATCGACAGCAATGTTGGCTATACCCGGCTTTACGGATCGAACATCTCCTGGCAGACGGCCTATCGCCCGGTCGCCAAGGAAATCAATCCTCGCCTCGTCTATGAACGACTCTTTGGACTGCAGAAGAAGAGCAATCAGAAGACACATGCCGGCGAGTCCGACGACCGACGGTTACTGCTCGACCTGGCGCTGGAAGATGCCGCCAATCTTCGGAAACGTCTGGGGCGGGACGACCAGTTCAAGCTGGATGAATACCTCGATTCGGTCCGTGCGGTCGAACGTCAGATTGAGTTCTTCCAGCGGGCTGATTCCCAGGAATATCAAGTACAGCTTCCAGATAATGCCTTCCAGAACGCCCCCTCCGGGATTCCGAAGGACCACCCGACCCATGTCAAACTGATGCTCGATCTGATGGTCTTGGCATTCTGGTCGGACTCCACACGGGTCAGCACCTTCATGTTTGCCAACGACGTCTCCGGAAAGAACTTTTCCTTCGTCGACGGCGTCCGTGGTGGACATCACGAACTCTCTCATCACGAAGGGAAAGAAGACAAGATCGAACAGTATCGCCGGATTGTCCGCTGGCATGTCAGCATGTATTCATCCATGCTGCAGCGAATGCGTGAAATCCGGGAAGGAGACGGGACGCTTCTGGATCACTCCATGATGCTTCTGGGATGCGGATTCTCAGATGGTAACGCCCACGACCCCAGAAACCTCCCGATCATTCTGGCCGGGAAAGGGAATGGCACCCTCAAAACAGGACAACATATTGCCGCGGAGAAAGAGACTCCTCTGTGCAATCTGTATGTCAACATCCTTCAGCAGCTGGACATTCCTGTGGAATCTTTCGGCGACAGCACCGGCCCACTGAAAGGAATCGTCTGAACATCCCCAGAGGGGATCAGGTTCCCTGCCATTTTTTCAAAGAGAAACTCTGCGGGAGTCCGACTTCAAATCGGCTCCCGCACCTTGTTTCACGCGGAGTGAAGCTGGGACATCCTTTACTCCTCCAGAACATCTCCCAGCACGAGAATGTGACTGAACCGGAGATTGGTTCCCTGATATTTGGGAGACTTCAATTCCGTTTCCGGGTCCTTCAACCGGAATGCAACGATGGAACGATCCGGCTGCTCCGCAAGAAGTTCCACCTGGACCGTGTGGACCTCGTTCGGATCGAGTCCTTCCGCAAGGCCTAACGTGGCGATGCGGTGATAGGTGCAATAGGAATCGAATCGGGGAACCGGCTTCTCACGAGCGACTCCGTCGATTGTGATGCGGACCTGCCCCCCATCCGGCCCGAGAAGGTCATAGACCTTCGCGGTTGATCCGCGAAACCGGAATGTCAACTGGCTACCGGGGGTGCGGGCTTCCCAGATGGTTCCCATTCTGTTGGAAAAGCTTTTCGAGAGGGGGGCATCGGCAGCAAGCTCCTTCCAGTCTCCTGTCAGCATCGACGACGTTAGAGGAACCATTTTCGCCTGCTCCCAGTTGTCAGCAACAAAGGGGACATTCAATTGGGGCTGGTGATTCACAGGACGACTGGCCCCCTTCATTTTCTGAACAAATTCACGGACAAGCTGAGCATAAATTTCGTGTCCCCCATCCAGCGGATGAACCCCATCCGTCGAGAACCAGACAACACCGTCACCGGGGACAGCGTCTGTCTGATACACCAGTCGGCCGGCATTCTGCTCCTCGACGATTTTGCTCGCAAAGTCGATCGAGGGGATCCCGTAATGTTCCGCCAGATGCTCCATTGCCGAGATGGAACGGGGACAGACGCCATTGGCATAGTCCTTCTCAAACCCAACACGGAACGTGTACACAAAGCAGATATCGGTCTCAGGATTCTGACGCCAGGTCTGCCGGACGATCCCTTCCATGCATCGCCAGATCTGTTCTGAAGAGGCACCTCCATCATTGACAGCGAACTCAACAAAGAGAAGGTCCGGATGATGCTGCAGCACATCGTGTCCGACCCGGAAGACGCCCAGATCGCTCCCGGTTCCCCCAATGGCCGCGTTGATTTCACTGAATTGCGCTGCGGGGAAGTCTTCCTGAAACTGCTTTAATGTCTTCATCCGCCATCCATTAGCTGCGGTGATGGAGCCTCCAAGGTAGGCAACTCGAACCGGTCCCCCCTTCTCAGCCTTTGCGAGAAAATTCCCCAGTCCAGTCCGCTCCCGGAACAACTCCGGAGCGACCGCCTGATAGCCTGCCGCCCGTTCCTTTGCTGTTGGGACCGATTCCGAAGCCAGAGCTGCCAGAGAATGCTTTTCAATGAACGCGACGATCGGGGTTGAGTCTTCCAATCCGTGCGGATGATGCTTGACTCCCGGTTTCGCAATCAGGGTGATCTCCCCGCCCAGTGCCCGATATCGCTGAGCCACCAGACCGGTGTTCTCTTCCCATGGAACAACTTCATCGGCATCGCCATAGACATGCAGGAGCGGCACTTTGGCATTGGCCAGCGGAGCGAGATTGTCGACGGGATTGTACGGATAGGCCAGCGCCTCCGCTTCATCACGAAACCCGTATCGCTCCAGGACCAGTTGCCAGTCTCGCGGACTTCCCGGACCGGCTCCCTTCCCTCCCGGCCAGCTTTTGAAATCGCAAACCGGGGCATCCCCATAAATACAGGCGACCTTGTCAGGGTTCGCAGCAGCCCAGTTATAGCAGTACAGCCCTCCCCGACTCAGCCCGACCAGAGCCACCTTCTTTGACAGGCCATACCGGCCGGTCAGTTCTTCGTAGAGATGGTTCCATGCGTTCACCGCTTCGGGTGACCCCAACATGTCCGGAACTTTCAGATAGGCGATATGAAAGCCCCTCTTCAGCAGTTCAATATCAGGGTCCGGCTTGTGTCCGAAGAATTCTCCATGCCAGACCCACGGATTCCCTGCAACCGGCTTTGGAGGAACGACGATAACGGCCTGTTTGCCATGAATGTTGAATTCGTATTTGTCGAATCCATGCCAGTTCGATTTCTCTCCCGGAAATGGATGGTCCCCAGCCCACATAAATGAGCTGGTGAAGCACCAGATCAGACCGCAATACGCAACGAGGCGGCAGGACATGAAACGATCTCCGTTCATCAGGCAGGGCAAATTGGCGGGACAACGCACTTTCAGAGTGCAGTCACCTAAGCCTACCGAACAGGGAACGCGGCGCTAAGCACGGGCGAAGTTTGATGCGTTCCTCTTCACGAAATACCCGGTCTGGCGGACGATGTCGCGACCGGATCCATTGAGAGAACAGAACCAGAAAATCAGGCTGAAACCACGTGTAGAGGATATCCCGCCAGTAGCGACTCCTGTCAGCGATCACTCGACGCGGACCGGGTCGACCTTTCGAATCTCGCCAACACGGATGACGATCAGACGCTCGATCCCGGAAGCGATATCACTTCGGAAGAAACAGGAAGCGAGCTGGTCCGGGCAATTCGGATCAAGCCCCATGACGAGAAGTTCTCCCGTGTTCAAATCAGCAGAAAGCCGGTGCTGATAAAACGGCATCGCCTGCTGACCCTCGTGATACTGCCAGTTGTCAGCGGTGGCAATGGGACGAAGTGTCATTGCTCCATGCCGGATTTCGGGGGTGACGCACAGACGAACCCACCCTCCATCCACTTCCTTGGCGCCGACCCTCAAAAGACATTGAGCCCGATGGAGTTCTGTTGTCTTGACCCCTTCATTGGTTTTTCGGACCAATGGAGTTCCATCGGGGACAGACGACACAACCAGCAGGGTCTCCTGCCCGGATGGGACGGTGTAGCGTTGGGGAACAACGCGCCGTGTGGGGTCCTGATCATCAGACAGCTTCAGCAATGACTGCAAGGCCCGCGGTGGACGGGAGGACGCCATCGCAAACCGGAATCCATCTTCCGCCAGGCACGCACGACTCTCCGGACTGACAGCACTGACAGAGGCCAACGAAGACCACAGGCCATCCCCGATCAGCGGATCACCAATCCGGCGATCGATGAAATAGACCTCCAGATCAATGGTGTTGCGGGACTCCACAATGGGAGGCAGCGGATTCTTGTAGACCGTGTTCAACGAGGAATCCGGGAGCAGCAAGGCGCAGCCCGTCTGAACCAGCAAAAGGAACATGCTGATCAACAGGGATGTCCGTCGAATTGAACGGGGGGGAATCATGCAGGAAGGATTCCAGACTGCTTTCGGCGACTGGAGCGCGCAAACTTCCAGACAATGGAGGCCTGATCAGAACGCGAAACTAAGCCTCACGGGAGTTCGGGTCAATCAGACTCCCCAAACCAGCGATCCAGGACCGTTGAACCGGCATTCATTGCCGAAATCTCCCACGTCCACCCGCTTCAATTGCTTCATCCTGCTCCCAAGCCTCCAGTTAGTGGCGGGGCCATTGAGATCGTGAAGGTTCACAGAGGAACAACAGAAGCAGTCGCTGTCCGGAGAAGGTGGTCCCTCATTCCGGGGAATTCGACATCCACCCCCCGTGCATAGAGAGGCTCGAATGTTGACGAAATTCCACCGGAATGGTTCTGGACTCAATGAACGTGAGCTTGTCACAGTTTGAGCAGGTCAAGCTCACAAGCGGGATACGAAACTTGCTGTAGACGAATGAGAGCAAGCACAAGTCACATTAACCACGGGAAACACGCAGGGATTCCGTTCGCCTCTGTCGGCTGCGAACCGGAACAGGACACGGAATCATTCCGGCGGCCCGGCTGATCCGAAGCAGGAGGGCCCCTGCCCCGCCGAGGATCATTGTCAGGACAAGAGGGGACTTCCACCACGAAGCGGTACTGGCGTGTGAATAATCCTGAACATCGTCCACAACATTCAGTCGAATCCCCGAGGCCGTCATGTCACGAACGTAGGTCCCTTTGCTGACAACAGGGACTTGAAAGTCGTCCGATGGCAATTCGGAATTGATCTCAACCAATTCAACATGGAATGTGGCATGCTCTTCACCGACGAATCCAAAACGCCCCTTCGCAGGAAACCATTTCCCATCTTCAGTGCGCTGGAATTCATCGCAAATCCATTCCCAGCGGGTCACGTTGCCTGCAGGTTCAATCAATCTTGGAAGTCCATCATGTTCCACATCCAACCACATTACCGGACGGGCGGTCCCCTCAAGAGAAATCCCGATGCAGTGTGAACCGTTAATAATTCGCGTCCCGTAATATTCAGCGGGGAGGCGCTCGAACGCAGAGGAGAACCATCCCGTAATCGCAAAATAGATCGGGTACAGAGGCATCTGCTCTGTATTCTGCAAGGTCTTCTTGGCTCCCAGATCGGCCGCTGTCAGCAACCGGGGGCTTCCGTACGGGTTCGTATATTCGGCATAGTACTGATAGTGATTGGTCCGACCGGTCACCAGACGTACCGTAGGACTCATGGAATTGGTGATGCGGGTATCGGCTTTCAGCAACTGGCTATTCGTATTGACCCACCAGTCCTGCCACTTCATTTCAGTGCGATAGACTGGGAGCTTCTCGGCTCGCCCCGGAATGTGACGGAACCGGTACGACTGGGGATCGGTCCATGTATAGACAACGCGGAGAGTATTGAGCGACTCCCGCCAGAGTCCGAGCTTTTCCAGTGCCTGCGCAAACTCCGCAGGAACCTCCTTCTGTAAATTGCATTCAGTCTGCGAATTGCAGTCAGAAGAGGACTGACATTGACCAGCAATCGCGTCCTGGATTGCGATTGGGTGAGCCATCGCGATTGTTGCCGACATTGCCATGACGATGGCTGGAACGTAAGCAATCAGTTTGGAAATCATCTTGATATTCGATTTCGAAGGTGGGTGATGAACCCTGTCAGGATGCACCAACAGGACATCAGTCAGGCGTCAAGGAAATCTTTTCCTGAAATGGCTGGCGATGAACCTCCGCTGTTCACAGGCAAGCCGTCAGGGAAAGCAATCTCCGGAGGGAATCTGGTACTGGCCAGTTATTTGGGGGCGGGTCCGGGCGGATGGAAGCGAGACACGTGCATCTCTGTCGAGAAGTAGTCCTGACTTCCGGGTTCCGCCGGTTTCGAAGGAGGGACACGGTGCATCAAACGCAACCGCATCGCTTCATTCTACCGCCTGGCAAGTTCTTTACGCAAATTTTTCGCCAATCGCGGACGGAAATCCCTTTATTGAGAGCGGCGAATGGCATCACGTCGACACACATCGACCAAGACCGGCTCAAAACCGTTCAGGAGCAACCGCCTCAAAGCAACACAAGATTATTCAAATAAAACACTTACAAACAAAAACAACCGTTTCAAAGAAATTCATTGATCAGTTGGTCTGGGTTTACGAATTCTGAAAAAATTTGACGTGGCAACTGGCCTAATCAACCCATCAACACTCGTGAGCATATTTCGCTGACGGAACTTCGGTTTGCTGCTAACTTTGCTGGCACACAACTCTGGCCCCCGATAGAGCGTCATCGCCATTGGTCACAGGAACAACGCATTCGCTGGAGAAAGAGAGGGATCGCGTAAAAAGATCCGGATCGTGTCCAGTGCGACTGCCCTGTCTGAAAAGTCAGTGCTGCCGAAACTACCCGATCCCTAAACGTTTGGATACGATCGACGTTTCTCTGTGAAGTCCGGGTTGAAGTCGATGCCGATCAGTTGGACTGACTGCCCCTTCGCAGGAACGATTTCCAAACTACCGTGGGCCTCGCTCATCGGACGACGGACCGGAGAATACGACAATGCCGCTGGAGAGCATCAGCCGCGCCTGCTTCAAGCTGATTCATGGAAAGAACCTTGTTTACAACCAGTGCTGGGAAGACCCTCGTCTGGACCGCGAGGCGCTGCAGCTGACCCCACAGGATGATGTGCTTGTCATCACATCCGCCGGGTGCAATGCCCTCGACTACGCTCTGGCCGGAGCCAATCATGTCTACGCAGTCGACATGAACTTCCGCCAGAACGCATTGCTGGACCTGAAAAAAGCAGCTGTCTGCAATCTCGATTACGACTCCTATTTCTCCCTGTTCGGGAAAGGGCGGCTCGACGACTGGAAAACGATCTATCCAAAATCGCTTCGCCCTCACCTTCCGCAGGCCTCCCGCGAATTCTGGGACCAGAACGGAAAGTTCTTCAGCGGCCAGGGGCGGCGGAAGAGCTTCTACTTCCGTGGAACGTCCGGACTCTTTGCTTGGATTGTCAATGGGTACATCAACCGCGTCGCCAAGATTCGTGAGCCGATCAACGAGATCCTGAACGCGAAGTCTGTCGAAGAGCAGCAGGAAATTTTCAAACGTGCCCGACTTCACGAACGGCTCTTCCGCCCGATGGTTCAGTGGCTCCTTCGACGCGACACCACCATGGCCCTGCTGGGGGTCCCGCGGAGCCAGCGGCTCCAGCTGGAGCGTGAATACCCCGGTGGGATCGCCCAGTTCATTATCGACCGCATCGAAACCGTTTTTGCCCGCTTACCACTCTCGGACAACTATTTCTGGCGGGTCTATCTGACGGGCGAATACACCCCCACCTGCTGTCCGGAATACCTGAAGCAGGAGAATTTCGAAGTCCTTCGGAACGGAGTCGCCGACAAGGTCACGACCCATACCAATCATGTGCTGGGATTTCTGGAAGGCCATCCCGGAAAGATCAGTCGATTTATTCTGCTGGACCACATGGACTGGCTTTACAGCAACTATCGCGATGTCCTGAGCGCGGAATGGCAGGGAATTGTTGACCATGCTGCCCCTGAAACCCGCATCCTCTGGAGAAGCGCGAGCCTGCATTGTGATTTCGTTGATCCCATCGAAGTCACCGTGAATGGCGAGAAGCGGAAAATGGGCGAACTGCTCACGTACAACCGGGAACTGGCTGCCCGACTCCATCCGATCGACCGGGTCAACACGTACGGCAGTTTCTATATCGCGGATCTGAAGATTTGACCGTTCCACGTTCCCCGTTCTTTCTCCACAGACGAACTTTGACATCCTGATCAGGACGATAACAGTGGCCGTTGGAAACGATCTGAAAACGCTCTGGCATCTCGTAGCAAGACGAGCGAGGGGCTCAACACATCAGGAACGTCTGGAGAGCTTCTACTCCGGGCAGGCGAAAGGCTACGACGACTTTCGACGTCGGATGCTCCACAGCCGTCAGGAAATGATTCAAAGCGTTCCAGTTCCCGAAGGAGGAATCTGGATCGACTTCGGGGCGGGGACGGGAGAGAACGCCGAACACATCGGCCCGTCGATTTCCTCATTGAAGAAGATGTATCTGGTCGACCTGTCCACCTCTCTCCTCCAACAGGCTCAGGCCCGTGTGGATGCACGCGGGTGGACAAATGTCTTTCCGGTCTGTCACGACGCCACCACATTCGTCCCTGAAGAGGGGGGCGCGGATGTCGTCACCTTCTCCTACTCCCTGACCATGATTCCCGACTGGTTCCGGGCGATTGATCAGGCCTGGTCCCTGCTGAAGCCCGGCGGAACAATCGGAGTGGTCGACTTCTTTGTTTCGCGAAAATACCCCGCGGAAGGCCGGGTGAAGCATCCCTGGGCGACACGGACTTTCTGGCCGACCTGGTTCGGGAGCGATAACGTCTTTCTCAGCCCCGACCACATCCCTTACCTCCAGAACAAATTCGAAACCGTTCGTCTGGAAGAACGTCGCGGAAAGATTCCCTATCTCCCACTGATCCGGGCCCCCCACTACCTGTTCATCGGCCGGAAAAAGTAGCTGCTTCCCGGTCTCAACTGGAGAAAAGAGGCCTGACCACGAGCCCTCGACCGGAATAGAATAGATTCATGCCTCGCTCAATCTTGCAGGGAGGCGAGTCGATGCGAACATGGAACGGAGTGGATCGGTTCCTCATTTCATCACATTCCGGTGAGCAGTGAAGTTCGTCCAGTCAGGGAAGCTGCGGGACGCGAGAAAAAAATCATTGATGGTTATGAGCGACGGAGCGAAACCACAATCTGACAATCCCCCACCCTCACCGGGGCCGGAAGATCCCGTCCCTGTGGATGCCCCTGAAGTCAGCGGTCCCTCTCCTTCCATCGATCCCGCCAAGAAAGTCCGCTCGTTTCCACGGGCTCCGGGGGTCTATCTAATGAAAGATCGACTCGGTCGGGTGATTTACGTCGGGAAAGCGGTCAACCTGCGAATCCGGGCCGGGAGTTATTTTCTGGCGGCAGCAGCGGTCGATCGACGAACCGCCGATCTGGTCCCCGAAATTGCGGATGTCGATTACATCCAGACGGAATCCGAAGTCGATGCGGTCCTTCTGGAAGCCCGTCTGATCAAGGATATTCAGCCCCGATTCAATCAGGAGCTGAAAGACGACAAGACCTTTCCCTATCTTCAGATCACGACACGCGAAGAATTTCCGCGTATTGAATTCACCCGCAAGCCACAGACCCGCGGGGTCAAGCTCTACGGACCATTCACCTCAGCGAAGAAGCTGCGAGGAATGATCGCGGTCCTGCAGAAGATCTTCAAATTCCGGACCTGCAGCCTCGACATCCGGGAGAACGAAGAAAAGTGGAGGTGGTTCCGCCCCTGCCTTCTGGCGAGCATCAATCAATGCACCGCCCCGTGCAACCTGCGCATCAGTAAAGAGGAGTACCGCGACGACATCCGGCGGCTGAGAATGTTTCTGGATGGGAAGAAGGACCGGCTCCTGAAGGAACTGACAGCGAAGATGCAGGAAGCGGCCAAAGAGCGCAAGTTTGAAAAGGCAGCCCGCCTCCGCGATGAGATCAAGGCACTCCAGACCCTCAATCTGCGAGGCAACCTGAATGACCATGTTCAGCCGGAAGTCTTTTACATCGATCCACGGAAAGGGTTGATCGGGCTGAAAAAGGTCTTCGGACTGAAGTCGATTCCGCGCGTCATCGAGGGGATGGACATCGCCCATCTGCAAGGGGGAGAAACGGTCGCCAGTCTGGTGCAGTTCATTGATGGACTCCCGTTCAAGCACGGCTACAAGCGTTTTAAGATCCGGACCGTTGAAGGAGTCGATGATTTTGCATCGATGCGGGAGGTCGTCAGCCGGCGACTTCGTCGGATTCAGCAGGAGGGAGGAACGTTCCCCGATATCCTGCTGATCGATGGAGGCAAGGGACAACTGAACGCCGCTCTGTCTGCGATGAAGGCGATCGATGTCGAAGGCCCGTTCACCATCTCACTCGCCAAACGGGAAGAAGAGATCTATGTCCCCGGGGAAGACGCTCCCCGTCAGCTGGGGCGACATTCCTATGCACTCCGCCTGCTCCAGTACGTCCGGGACGAAGCCCACCGCTTTGCGCAGTCCTATCACCACACATTGCGGCGTCGGTCCACGTTCGAATAGTTTCGAATCGCAATGGCATTCTGAATCGCTTGCCTGTTCGCTGAACTGACCCTTCTGCACCGCTTTTCGTGCCGGTTCTTCACCCAATGAGGCCACTCCCCTTTGCAATCGGAATGGCTCCTGTGATTCAAGTCCGTTTCGCTTCACCTTTCATGTGAAATCGAACAGACTTCCCTTTTAGATCGAACGATTTTCCGGGTCCGGAATGCTCTCTTCATTTCGGAAGATTCCGGTTCAGCTGATCACAGGTGCTCGATGACAGAACGACAACAATTGATTGTGGTAGCGGGACACGTCTGCCTGGATGTCATCCCGACATTTACTCCCCGCGCTGATGGGAAGACTCCCGACATGCGCCCGGGGCATCTTGTTCACGTCGGCCCAGCACTTCGTTCCACTGGCGGAGCTGTTTCCAACACCGGACTGGCGCTGCACCGTCTGGGGATGCCTGTTCGTCTGCTGGGGAAGATTGGTGATGACCTCTTCGGTGAGGAAATCTTCCGGCTGTTTCAGTCACATGGCTCGCATCTTGCTGATGGAATGGTGCGTGTCTCCGGGGAGCAGACCAGCTATTCCATTGTGATCAGCCCGCCGGGGATCGACCGAACCTTCCTGCACCATCCCGGTCCGAACGACACGTTTTCAGCAGATGATGTCTCTCCAGACGCCCTGAACGACGCCTGCCTGTTCCACTTCGGCTATCCACCACAGATGCGCCGGATGTGGGAGAACGACGGCGAACAGCTGGTTCAGCTCTTGCAAAAAGCTCGCAATGCTGGACTGACCGTGACGCTGGACTGGTGCATGGTGGACCCCGCCTCAGAAGCCGGACAGGTCGACTGGCCTGTCGTTCTCCAGCGAGTCCTTCCGCTCGTCGACTTCTTCTGCCCCAGCGCCGACGAACTGATGTACATGGTGGACCGGCCTTCCTATCTGAAGCGGGAGCATGATGGGGGATTCACACCACGACGCCACCTCGACCTGGACATCCTCAGAAAGATGGCGGCTCAATGTCTGGAGTGGGGAGCCGGCGTAGTTGTGATCAAAATGGGGGATCAGGGGCTATATCTCCGAAGTTCCGAATCCCGGGAGCGACTCAGTCAGTTGGGGCGAGGAGTCACCCAGCCTCCGGAACAATGGCACAATCTGGAGCTGTATTCCCCCTGTTATCGGGCCAATGTCGTCGGAACAACCGGATCGGGCGACTGCACGATTGCCGGATTTCTGGCTGGACTTGTTCGAGGAGCATCCCCACGGGAAATCGTTCAGTCTGCAGTGGCGACAGGAGCCGCGAGCGTGGAAGCTGCGGATGCAGTCAGTGGAGTCCCGCACTGGTCCGTACTCAAGCAACGCCTCGAAGAGGGCTGGAACCAGCATGAACCTCTGCTGAAGTTGTGATCAGATTGATCGTTCGCTGCCCCCTCTGCCTCGTACCACACAGTAATTATCGAACGTTCCCCTCTCATCTCCCGCCAGAGGTGAACGTCAGTGACAATCCATCCATGACGTGCGATCCATCGGATTGCCCGCTATGATCGTCGAATTCCT
Source organism: uncultured Planctomicrobium sp. (assembly GCA_938015865.1). Lineage (GTDB taxonomy): Bacteria > Planctomycetota > Planctomycetia > Planctomycetales > Planctomycetaceae > Planctomicrobium. The sequence goes on along the minus strand of CALLWY010000017.1, from coordinate 1,211 downwards.
CCTCTCTTCCTCAGAAGGCCCCCCGCCTCATGAAGCGACTCACCTTTTTGCTCGCCTGCCTGTTGTTGGTGACATTCTCCGCTGAATCTCGGGCCGCTGATCCCCCATCCTCCGGTCGGGCGATGACCGAAGCGGCTCAACAGTTCCTCGCAGCACTGACTCCTGCCCAGAAAAAACAGGTGGTCATGGACTTTGACAATCCCGCCCGGCGTGACTGGCATAACATCCCCAAGCCCACCCGCAAAGGGATGCAGCTTCGCGAGATGTCCCCGGAACTGCGAGTCCTGTGTCACAACCTTCTGAAGGCAGGACTCAGCGAGACCGGCTACAAAAAGGCGGTCCGCATCATGTCATTGGAAAACAACCTGCATGTGGGCGAACAGGGGAAAGGGGTCAAACATCTTCGCGATCCCGAGCGATATTTCCTGACGATTTTTGGCACCCCCGCGCATGATTCAACATGGGGATGGAGCTTTGAAGGGCATCACCTGTCCCTGAACTTTACGATCCAGAACGATGAAGTCATTTCCCATACCCCCAGCTTCTGGGGGGCCAATCCAGCAACCGTTCATGTCTTCGTTGATGGTGGACCAGAGGTGGGAGTCAGGACACTCGCTGCGGAAGAACAGCTCGCGTTCGATCTCGTCAAACTCCTTACTCCGGAACAGCAGAAGAAAGCGATCATCGCAGAAAAGGCTCCTGCCGATTATCGCAATGCGGGAAAGCCACTTCCTCCCAATTCTCCGGGGGAAGGAATTTCCGGAGCAGAACTGAACCAGGAACAGCAGGCGATTCTGTGGAAACTGCTGAAAGCATACAACGGGCATATTGCAGATGACATCGCAACCGCCCGATTCAAGGAGCTGCGGATTGATGGACTTGATCAGGTCTATTTTGCCTGGCTCGGCTCGACCACACCCGGCGTGGGACACGCGTATCGCATCCAGGGGCCGACCTTCGTTTTGGAGCTGGTCAACGTGCAGTCAGATCCGGAAGGGAACAAGGCCAATCACATCCACTCTGTCTGGCGAAGCCTGAAGACCGACTTCGGCGGCCCGGCGGAATAGAGCGAATCTCCCGAACGTATTGCAATCCAGCGGTGATCAACAGTGATTGAGCAACAAGTTACCGCGACCCCCTCCGGAGACAGGGGCGAAGTGCTCGCCCGTTTCTGACTCACAGCATCTCTTTCACACGAAGAGCAGTCGCCG
>CALLWY010000016.1 GCA_938015865.1 uncultured Planctomicrobium sp. | reverse complement strand
GCGCCGGCCCTTCTGCCTGATAGACGCGCCGCTGGATCTCCGCCGCTTCGAGGTAGGGATCAATGGGGACGCGAATCCGGACCAGCTGTCCAGTCGATTCCAGATCGTCAATGCAGCAGCGAAGATTTCGATATCCCATCAGAGAAACGCAGAAAAATATGGTGGGCAGGTCCGGGAGAGTCCGTATATGTGGCCGGATTGTATCGGCTCTTTCCTGAAACAGCGACTCCCGTTGCGACCGACTCACCACGCGAATCAGAGCCATCTGTTCTCTCCTGAGGCAGCAAAACGGTATCAGGAACGTCATTTGCACTTTGTGGGAGGTGCTTTTGGGACAACCCGAAACTTTCCGGGAACGCGAGTGGTCCGTGCTGCGCGAGGCGCTCAATCAGGACGAGGGGAAATCAACAATGAGAACGTTTCACTGTGTCTGCGGAAACCGCCTCTTCTTCGGGAATACAAATTGTGTGAACTGCGGGAGTTCCGCTGGATTCTGCCCCGGCTGTCGCGAGATTGTTTCCTTGATTCCACGGGAGGGGAGCCGCCTGTTCTGCGGAAACCCGGTCTGTGGGATCGAGCTGGTGAAGTGTCGGAATTACGAAGTGGAAAACGTCTGCAATGGCTGCGTTTCTGTGGACGTTCAACAGACAGTTACCCCAGTAGGCGTGGCTGCTGATCTTCCGCTATGTGAACATTGCCAATTGACCGAAGTGATCCCTGATCTCTCCATTCCGGAAAATCGACAGTTGTGGGCGCGTCTGGAGGATGCCAAGCGCCGCGTTCTTTTTACGATTGAACTGCTGAAACTCCCGATTGGGCGTCCGGAGAATGCGATTCGCCCTCTCCTGACGTTTGACTTCCGTGGCAATGCTGAGGAGCAGGTCCTGACGGGGCATGATCAGGGGAAGATCACCATCAACATTGCTGAAGCGGACGATGTGGAGCGGGAACGGATCCGGGTTGCTTTTTCAGAGCCGCAGCGGACTCTCGTGGGGCACTTTCGGCACGAACTGGGGCACTACTTCTGGGATGTTCTTGTCCAGTACCGATGCGAAGAGGCGTTTCGACAACTCTTCGGAGATGAACGGAGCCCGACTTATCAGGAGGCACTGAATCATTATCATCAGAACGGACCAAAACCGAACTGGCAGGGAAATTACATCTCCGCGTATGCCACGATGCATCCGTGGGAGGATTTCGCGGAGACATTCGGGACCTATCTGGACATGATCAGCATCCTCGACACCTCAACTCATCTGGTGGGGGAGACGCTTGCGCCCCGAGAATTTGAACAGATGCTGCGGGATTATCGCGAAGTGGGCATCTATGCGAATGAACTCAACCGCGAAATGGGCCTCAAGGATCTCGTTCCGGAAGTCTTTGGTCCGGGAGTGACCGAGAAGTTGAGGTTTGTCCATGAACTGGTTAATTCAGCTCCCTGGACTCATCGGGGCGAGGAGTCTCCTGCTGCCGGATTGTTTCCACAGCACGTCGCTGTTGTTGATCCGGAAGGCGCATCAGAAATCTGAACGGGATGATTCAATTCGAGCTGGAGTTCTACTGTTCCTCGGCAATCGCAACTGCATCAGCGACGGTAATCGTCCCTTCATAAATCGCCCGGCCGGTAATGGCCCCGACCAGATTGGGGGAGGTTCGGGAGATGGCTTTCAGCTTGCGGATGTCGTTCAGGGTGGTGACTCCACCGGATGCGATGACGGGCAATCCCATGTCCGCCAGCTTTCGGAAGTCTTCCAGTGTCGCGTCATCAATCCCCTGCATCATTCCATCGTTGGCAATATTGGTATAGATCACCGCCCCAAGGGGGAGGCCAACATACCGCTTTGCCAGTTCCAGTGCCGAAGTCTGGGAATCGGCCAGCCATCCATCGGTGGCCACCATGGAGTTGCGAGCATCCAGCCCCAGACAGACCCGTCGCGGGTATTTCCTGACAATCTCTTCAAACCACTCCGGCTGTTTGAGGGCTTGAGTTCCAATAATGACGCGGGCGACGCCGAGGTCCATCAGCATCTCTTGTACTGATTCCTCGGTTCGCAAGCCTCCTCCAAGTTCACAGGGAATCCGGACGGCCCGAACGATGTCTCGAATGACATCCACGTTTACGGGATGGCCTGCTTTGGCGCCGTCGAGATCGACCAGATGGAGAATCCTCCCCCCTTCTGCTTCCCATCGGAGAGCCATCTGGACCGGATCATCCCCAAAGACGGTTTCCTGATCGTAATCTCCTTGTCGCAGGCGAACACATTTTCCCCCACGGAGGTCGATGGCTGGCAGAATGTCCATGATTGAAATCCGGTCCCTGTTTCTCTGGAAAAACGGACATGGTCGAGAGCCGGACGGGCGGCGTCAAGGCTCCGGATGGAACTCTTGCGAGATGCATTGGGGAGAATCGGGTTGACCTTCCTGAAAACGGCGATCCTGACAGGCCAATGTTCTTTGCTGTCTGTCGACAGGCTGCCTCTGAAGAGATGTGTAGAGACAGTGTCAGTAAAGCGTCGGAAACCTGATGTTTTCCGCAATGATTTTCAGAGACACCAGATGTAGCGATTCGGCAACGTTCGCGGACGTCGGATGTTGCCAATGGAAATCCCACGGACGAAGAAGTCCGCCCAATTCAAACCCTTTTGGGCCAAACAGAGTTCAATCTCGATTTCTGAGAACTTTCGCGTCGTCTCACAAAGGAAATGGTGTAGGCTCATCAATATTCGTACTGGCAATGTGAAGTGTGGTCGGTCGAAGTGCTCGTTCCATTCCACGGAGAAAAAGAGATGCGGAGTTCCAGGTTTCTGTTGTGTCTGGCAATACTGGGATGCGGAACGGTCATTCAGGCTCAAACGCTGCCGCCGCCAAAACCGCAGAACCCGACTCAGCAAGACTCCAACGGAAATGCAGTACCGAAGTTCACGCCGGTTCAGCTGGCTGGCCACAAACTGGGAGACGCATTTATCAAGGCGTTTAACAGCCATGATGCTGCTGCACTTGGGGCATTGTGGGCTAAAGATGCAACGTATTCCGCCTCTGGAGAAGAGCCCATATTGAAGGGACGCCAGGCGATCACGGACGCTTACGCCAGTTTCTTCAAGGAAGACCCGGAATGCCGTATTTCGGCACGGGCACAAGCAGCACAGGAACTTGATTCCGGAGCCATTGAACTCTCCGGAATTCTGGATGAACAGCACACCGATGGGACGTTGACATCATCTCATTTCAAGGCGGAGCTGAGGCAGGAGAACGGGGAATGGAAGATTCACCGTGTCGAGGAATACCCTCTTCCTGCACTCCAGCCTCCGTCCGTTCAGCTGAAACAGCTGCAATGGCTTTTAGGGAAATGGGAAGACAAAGGGGACAACTACCGCATTCTCACGACCGTTCGTATGGTCGATGGTGGAAACTACCTGGTCCGGGAATACGTCCGTACCGTCGACGGCAAACCGGTTCAGAAAGGGACTCAGCGCATTGGCTGGGATCACCAGCAGCAGGCGTTTCGGACGTGGCTCTTTGATGAGGATGGAACGTTTGGCGAAGGCTATCTGACGCAGGATGCCGATCAGCGATGGAGCCTGCGACTGGCACTCAAACTCCCCCGAGGGGCACAGGGATCATTGACGCAGATCATTCATGTCGTCGGCCCTGATCAACTGGACGTCCAGAATGTCGATATCCAGGTGGATGGGATTCCCTTTCCCAATACTCCCAAGGCGACGTTAATCAGATTGTCCGATAACGCATCTGAAGCTCAGGCCGCTCAGCCATGATCAATATTGGCTGACCATAAACTCAGGCGTATCTACCTACTGACAGTCACTCTTTCTTCAAGATAGTCGGAATCAAGGCGATGAAAACGATCCGCACAACACTGCTGGCCTGTGCATTGACACTCTTTTCCGGAGCAGAAGACTCCTTTGGAATGGGATTCCACGGAGGCGGGGGAATGCGTGGTGGTGGCTTCGGTGGAGGAGGTTTTGGCGGTGGTGGTGGAATGCGTGCCCCTTCCGGTGGAAATTTTGGGGGCGGGGGAATGCGCATGCCTTCGGGCGGAAATTTCGGCGGAGGCAACATTGGTGGCGGTAACTTTGGCGGAGCGGGAGGATTCGGCGGGGGGAACATGAACCTCGGCGGGCTGGGAAATCATTCGTTCGATGGTGGAGCGGGTGGAGCCGGGGGCGGATTCAATCGGGGGAATTTCTCCGGGGGCTCAATCCCCGGGTTCAGTGGTGGACGGAATCCCGCAGGAAACAACCTTGGTGACCGGGCGCCGGGGAACCGTGCCCCATCGGATCCCGGATTCCGTGGAAATGATGGATTCAATAACAGGCTGACTAACTCCGATCTTCAGAATTTTCTTGGGCTGGACAGTCGCCCCGGAGCTGGCGACCTCGGAAATCGGACGGGAGCTCCAGGCGATCGACCGGGGAACATTGGGGACCGTTCAAACAACATTGGGGACCGGACCAACAATGTCCGTAACCAGTCCGGAAACCAGTACAACTTCAACCGGACAAACAACGTCAACACCGCGAATGTTGGGAATCGCACGGATAACAATGTCCGAGGGCAATGGGCGGACAATCATCCCGAAGCGGCTAACCGCATTAACAGCTGGGGGAATCAGATTCGGGACAACTGGAATGATCACGGCCACGGTCCCTGGGGGGGAAGTGACTGGTGGCACACCTATCACCCGGGAGCAGGAGGCTGGTACTACCATTATGGCTGGTACAACCACCCTTGGGATTACTGGTGGCGTGGAGCGACATGGGGGGCAGTGGGCGGATTCATCGCGGGAGCAGCCTTCGCGGATCCGGTTTACTACAGCTACGGAACTGGCGGAAACGTCGTCTACCAGGACAATTCTGTGTATGTCAACGGCCAGAATATGGGGACGGCAGAGGAGTATTATCAGTCTGCTACGGAATTAGCGACGGTTCCACAGGATCAGATTCCGAAGCAGTCCTCCGACGACAATTCAAACAATCAGAGTGCATCGGACGACTGGTTGCCGCTGGGGACCTTTTCTCTCTCCACCAGTCCGGAGGACACGAATCCGGTCCGGACATTACAACTGGCTGTCAATAAACAGGGGATTGTCAGCGGCACGATGTATAACAGCGCTACGAAGCAGTCATGGCCGGTTCAGGGACGTGTTGATAAACAGACCCAGCGTGTCGCGTTTACGATTGGGGACCAGAAAGGGGTCGTTCTGGAGACGGGGATCTATAACCTGACTCAGCCACAGACCGAAGTGCTGGTTCATTATGGAGACAAGCAGACTCAGACCGACTTGCTTGTTCGTCTTGATCCTCCGCAAGGTGGGGGAGCATCGGGGCAGTCCGACGACAGCGGTCCGCTCCCGTCAATTCAGCCCAACTGAAGATTGAGGGATGCCAGTTCTTCGGCATCGCGGAACAACGTCCAGCGGTCCGGGGAGAGATGTTCCAGTCGGCGTGCGATCTCATTAAGTGACTCTTTGTTCCCGTCTGCGGAACAATCACGAATCGCGACAAAGGCGATCTGCGAACCAAAGTCACGCGTGATTTCTGCGTACAGCTCGGCATCGCGCTCCCCGGAGTCACCGCACAGGATAAATCGGCGGTGGGGATAACATCTCAGAAGGTTCTGGACGGAAGCGAGCTTGGTCCGGAAGGACATCTCCCGTTTCCGGTCCGTTCTCAGGTCCCGTAGCCGCATGTGACGCAGATGCATCGTCCCGACCGGAAAGCCATCCTGATCCATCCAGTCAACAAGTGGACTGTAGAGCGGCCAGGGGCTGGCAGAGACATAGTGAAAACTGTACCCGCTGGAGGCCCATCGTCGGAACAGATCCGGCATTCCCGGAACCGACCGGAACTCCCGCGTGAAGGTGTTGGCCAGAAGTTCCTTTCGATCGGCGACGTTGGTCACTTTGATCGTGTCATCGACATCAGAAATGATCGAGATCCCTTCTGGTGAGATCAGCTCAATTTCCCCGGTGAAAATCCGCTGATCGTCTTCCGGCAGGTGCGCACAGAACTGCACAAATCGCCGTCCGTGGACATCACGCTGGATTGATGGCTCCAGCTCTGATGCCTGTATGGTGATTGTGGTTTCAAAATGGCCATTAGGAAGCGTTTCCGGCAGGACAAACGCCCTCTCAGCGATGGCGATGGGGACTGTTTTCCCTTTTTTGGCTTCATGAAGAAACAGGTGGGCCCGATCGAGGAACCGCTTTCGGCTCTCCTGCTCTTTCTCGGGTTTCACCACTCGTTTGAACAGTTGAAGCAGTGCCTGTTTACGAAACCGTCGCGGAGTCGGGGAAAAAATGCATCCCCGCACGTGCAGATGCCAGCAGTCCCCGGCGGGGCTGTAATGCGCATGCCCCCGGTAAAACAGAACGCTTTCCTGCGGGCGAACTGTCCGCGCGGTTTTGTTCCTGTTCTCGGGCAACGGGTTCTGGGACATGGAGTACTGCAGGGTTCCGTGTTCGGATCAGCAAAGTGCTCCCGGCGTTGAGGGAAAGCCACCGGAGATCACTCAGGATGGTCTGTTTCAATCATCAAGACGGGGACGTCGGCGAGTTTCCTTGACGCTCGAACGAATCTGCTTTTCGTGCAGACGACGTGCATGAACCGCTCGAGGGATTTTCGTTTTCTTTCGTTTCTTCGGGGGACGTGCGACAGCCAGGACCATCGCAGCAACCCGTTTCAGGCAGTCCTCACGATTCTTCTCCCGATCGCGATAACGCTGGGAATCCAGTCGTAAAATTCCATCTTGGGAAAGACGTCCTTTTTCCGCTTCCCTGAGTCGGTTCAGGACATCTTCGGGAAGCGACTGGCATCGGCTGAGATTCCATGACAATTGGGCCTGCGAATTCACTTTATTGACGTTCTGCCCCCCGGGACCTGAGCTGCGAACGTAGGAAAACCGAAACTCCGACATCGGAATACGGAGTTCCTCATTCACAATCAGATGTGTGGGCCGATCAATCATGCCCCTTGTTCTACTTTCTGAGCCCGATGCTCAATTCACCGGATACAACCAGCGACGACCCCTGATGTTTGCCATCATCGCCAATTTCGAATTTCTCATCAATCGAACATTTCCCATCGTCCTGCAAGTTCAGAATCTGCCGGGGAAATGGCTGGACATTGTCAGTGTTCGACACCAGTAGTCGAAAATCGCTTCTGCGGAGCGGCTGACGGAGAATTGCTCACGGACGGTCTTTTCCGCAGCGAGGCTGAATTCCCGGGATCTATTGGGGGTGCCGAGAACCCATTCGATCCCTTCTGCCAGCGCCCTTGAACTGTTCGGAGGAACCAGAAATGCGGAAACTCCGTGTGTGAGGATTTCCGGTGTTCCCCCCACATCGGTTGCAACGATTGGAACGCTGCATGCTGCAGCTTCGAGAAGGACCCGGCCCAGCGGTTCCTGTCGTGCCGAATGAACAAGGATGTCTGCGCCGCTCAGGACTTCCGATACCTTCGGATGAAACGGAATCCGATGATACCGATCACTCAGTCCGGCCGATTCGAAAATTGCATCGACTTCTTCTTCGAAGGCGATGCTTTCCGGCTTCGTGGAATGACGCTGACCGACCAGAAGGAAATGAAGGTTCGGCATCCGGTCCTTCAGCAGCACCGCTGCGCGGGCAAAGTCGTCCTGCCCTTTGCGGAGGCAGATCTGACCAATGTTCACTGCCAGCAGTGCATCGTCCGCAAGTCCCAATTCCCTGCGAAACTCATTACGGAATTCGGGGGTCCGAAAACGGGACGCATCGATTCCGTTGTAAATGGTCTTGATCTTGCTGGAAGGAAAGCCCTGTTGAAGAAGAGCTGTTCGAGTCGCTTCGGAGACAGCAACTAAACCGCTGAGCTGCTGAAGCGCTGCACGTGAACTTGCTGACAGAGACATGATGTCCCGTACGTGCCCTGTCACCGGGAGTTTCAGATCCGGACAGATCGTCCCGATACGTCGGGCCATGGTGAGACTGTTCGCATGCAGCAGGTGCAGTTCATTCTCATTGGCCCATTGGTTCAGGAATTCCACCGTCTCCGGGGGAAGTGTCCCCTTCGTCCAATGTTCGGGAGGAGAAATCGTTTTCCAGTGTCGTTGGTTCAATTCCTCCGCAAGCGGACTTCCGGGAGGGCAGACAGCGAATGGCTGAACATTCTGCGGGGCAAGCTGGTCAAGAACCGCAAGCAGGGAACGCTCCCCTCCGTTGAGTGTTCCAAACTCAAACAGAACTCCGATCCGAAGAGGAGCTTGGCAGACTGATCCGTTCACTTTGCTTTCACAAAATCCTTGTAGGATTCTGCTTCAAATTCCTGAAGGATCTTCTCGAGGTACTCCTTGACCTCCTGAAGCCGTTCCGGACTGGAAATTTTGTTCTGATCAGCTTCCGTGACATAGAAAACGTCAAGAACCTGATCAAAGTGGGTCGCAATCTTGGCGAGGTCGACCGAAAGCCTGAGGTCAAAAAGAGCTTTCGCCACGGTATAGAGTAATCCGGGCCGGTCGTGGGCAAAGACGTCGATAATCGTCCGATTATCAGAGCTGGCGTTGTCGATCTGGACCCGCAACGGAAGATTCGAGACCTTCGCTGGAATGCGGTTGGCGCCAAACCGCGATTTCTTCAGAAACAGGGATTCCACTTTCACCTTCCCCTGAAGAACGTCACGGAACGTTTCCGCAACTTCTTCGAATCGACTTTCCGGGGGACGGGATGTGAAGTTTTTGTCGCTGACCCAGTAGCTGTCGACAACAACCCCCTCATTTGTGGTGTTAATGTCGGCGCTGAGAATTTCGAGGTGATGAGCCGCGAGGACACCGCACATCTTGTAAAAGCACCCCGTCGTCGCCAGTGGATTCCGGGTAATAATCCGGTATTCACTGATCTGCGTCTCTTCCGTCCAGCCAAAGAGAACCTCGATATCCTCCGGCCCGAGTTTGCGAATGACACGAAGGTCATCAGCAATTCGGGATGGGGGCGTGGTCGTTAAATAATAGGCCGAAAATCCCTGAAGCTGATTTTCGATCCATTCCGCTGTGATCTCTCCCGGAGCTTCTGCTTCGAGAATCCGGGTGACTTCATCTTTAGCAGAACGAATTCGCTCCGCTTCGTGGTAGGAGTACCGCTTGCCCGAGAGCATGACCAGACACCGGTCAAACAGCTCAGCCAGAAGACTTGCCTTCCATTGTGTCCAGGTTCCCGGTCCGACAGCGGTCACATCCGCTGCTGTGAGGACATACAGCATCCGCAGTGTGTCAGGCGAACCGATATCACGGCTGAAGGAGAGGATCAGACAGGAGTCGGTGATGTCCCGTCTCCATGCGATATCCGCCATCTCAAGGTGCTTGCGAACCAGCAGCGCCATCTGTTCCGTCTGATAAGAAGGAAGAAAAAGTCGCTCGCCAATGCGCATCGCAATTTCTTCCCCGACGATGCAGTGGTCTCGCTTGAACCCTTTCCCGATGTCGTGCAGGAAGACGGTCAGGTGCAGCAGGTCCTTGTGAGGAATGGAGCGATATGCTGATCCAATCGGCCCTTCGTCCTGTTCGAATGACACCACTGTTTCGACCGCGCGAAGAGTGTGCTCATCAACGGTGAAGTGGTGATATTGATTAAACTGAAGCAGGTTTCGGATTCGGCTGACATCTGGAATAACGACATCCAGCACGCGCGTTGTGAACATCGCCCGCAAGACCGGCGGAAGCGATCTGGTGCATCGAAAGATGTCCATGAACAGCCGGGCCGATTCCGCAGAGACTGTCTTGTCGAGCTGAGGAACTTTGGCCTGAATTGCTTCCAGAACCTTTGGCGCCAACGGGACTCCATACAGCGCAGAGGCCTTGAACGCCCGGAGGATTGATTCCAGATTCTCGCAAACTTGCGGCAGATTCCGTTCGGAAACCGTAATCTGGTCAGCCCCGACGTACAGAATCTTTTCTGCCCGATGGCCAATCATCAGGTCTCTCGTCAGTTCCAGAAACGATCGAGGACGCTGAAGTTGGGCGAACCGTTGAGTAATGGTTGCCAGTGATGAGCTGTGCTTGAAGTAATCCTGCATGAACCGTTCGACGGCTCGTTGGGATTCGGTGGCTTCGAACCCCCGCTCCCGCGCGATTCTCAATTGATCGTCCCGGGTCAATCGGTCCTGTTCTTTGCCAGCATGCAGGTGCAGGTCGATTCTCAGCCGGGTCAAAAACTCCCAGGCATCCTTAAGCTGGGCTGCATCAGTCTTGCTGAGTGCCCCCTGCAGACGGAGTGAATCGATATCCTTGATTCCGTAACGGGCATAGCCGATCCAGCGAATCAGGTGCAAGTCGCGCAGACCTCCTGAGCTGGACTTGATGTCCGGCTCCAGTTCCTGCGCTGGAGGTCCATCGATCGGGCCTCCATTCGCTCTTGCTTTCATGCAGTCTTCAATGAACTGTCGACGGCGCGAATTGACAACTTTCTGGCGGAACTGATGAATTAACCGCTGACACAGTTTTTCGTTCCCCCATAAAAATCGGGCTTCAACCAGGGCTGTTGCAATCTGTGGATCTTTTTTGGCCAGAGACAGGCAAGTGGGAATGTCTCGGGTGGCATGGCCGAGGTGAATTCCTGAGTCCCAGCACATCTGCACAAACCGGGGGACAAACTCGTCAAAGTCGTTTGCCTTGTCGGTCTGGTGCAGAAACAGAAGATCAATATCGGAATAAGGGGCCAACTCCCCTCGGCCGGTTCCCCCAACCGCAATGACCGCCCCCTGCTCCCGAATCGCCTCCCTGGATGTGCTACAGGACTGAAGTGCTTCATCAATCAGCGTCAGCAGGAGCTGATCCGTTGCTTCACAGATGGAGCCGGCAATCTGTATCCCGGGAGTCCCTGATTCGAGCATCGTACGTGCCCGCTGGCGGATCGCTGCCACCATTGCTTTTCGACGGGCGATTTCCTGTACGGGATTCAGTTTCACATCGCTCATGGTCAGGGAGGCTGTGGCAAAATTTTTCGTGTCTTGCGTCACTCAACAATAGTGGATGAAACACCACTGCGGGAGAGAAATTCCCCAATGAGAATCCACAGATTGTTTCCTGAAGGGGATTATTCCTTTCATTCCGACATCCGTCTGTGTCCGGAATGAGACAAGACCGCATCCCACGATTCGAACGGGAAGTTTCCATTCGTTTCGTGAGAGCGGTCTCATTTCGCGGACCAGAAAGCCTGAAGCAGGTTAAAACTTCAGCGTCAGATCATCCCGGGACTTCTCCATCCCTTTCAGCACACCTTTCGCATAATCATCGGTCAATAGAACCAGTTGAACCTTGCGCAGGTCAAGCACTTCGGTCTGTCGATCAGGAGACTGGACCTGAATGAACGGGAGACAGATCGAACGCACTTTCAGCGGGATGCCCGCCCGTGGCGACTTCACCCGCACCCGCACAAGTGCGTTTTGGGAAGGATCGTTACCAACTTCGCAGGAATTCCACAGGAATGATGGCCATTCCTGGAATTCATCCAGAACGGAAACGTACTGCCCGCGACGGATGTCTTCCGCTCCAAGCGGTCGTGCCAGTGAGCATTCCGAATTGATCGTCGTGTTGATTTTCATGGGACTTTCAGCTCGACCCTGCTGCGTTATTTCTGTCGAAAGACAGAATTAATCCGCCTGTATGGGATCGTGCTTCTCCAGGAACAATGAGTCTGGGTTTGATTGCAGACACCGGGGGAACAGGATCGGTTCAGCGAATTCAACAGACTTTTTCGATTTGTCTGGTAGAGAATTTCTTGCAAAACCGAGGGAATACTCCTTGTAAAATTTGCACAACTTCTTCGACTCAAACTTGTGAACCACATCGGGTGCTTTTTTGTAAGTTGTTTCAATTGCTTGCGTTAAAGCCAATGAGTCCAAAATAGCCCGACGTTTGGCATGGTCGGTGCATAAACGTACTTTCGGTGATTGAGAGCCTGGGGCGAGAGTCACAGGTCGAATGAGGAGTCCACCGCCCCTTGAGAAAGGGCACCTCCTGCCGAATTCACATTGTGAATCACGAAAACGCCGGGTGACCTGAGAGATCCCCCGGCGTTTCGTGGTTTCAGGGGACTCGTTTTCTTTGGTCGACCAACCGACAAGGTTGGATGGACTGACGTGAATTCCTTGATGCG
>CALLWY010000015.1 GCA_938015865.1 uncultured Planctomicrobium sp. | reverse complement strand
CTGATCGTGGTCCCCAGCCAGTGCGAGTTGAGTCCGGGCATCAACAAGAAAATGAACGGCGCTGTTGAACAGTTCCGTTGCACTCTCATCCTGATGGGTTTTGCTGATCGTCTGCATCGCCAGTTCAACAGTCTTCCTGTGGCGAGAAAGACGTTCCTGCCGGGCCTCTTCTTCGGAGAGCGTTCGATCAACGAACTCTCCGGGACGTCCGGGAACTGACTCGCGGACCTGATCCACAGGCAAGTTTCGCAGCCGGGCAATCTCCATCAGCAGCCATTCCGCAGACCCTTTCTCCGGCCGATTCTCCATAGTCTCCGAAGAGGCAAGAACGACCTTCCCATCAGAGAATTCACCTTTCGCCCCGGAAGGAGAGGGGGTTCGCTCCAGCTGGACCGGCGTCGGTTCCCATTCCAGTTCTGCCTGCTCTACGGGAGGCGCGGAACTTTGACCGCACCCCACCAGCCCCAGCAGACTTGCTGTGATTACAGCTCGAAACAGGCGACAATGAGAGACGGCCTGAATCAGTAAATGGGGTGACTGTTCTGTTCCTCGCATGGCGGCGCATTCCTTGCATTGCCGGGGAATCAACTGACGATTCGTTCTGTCCATCAGGGACGGGACGACGAAACTTCCTGAGATGGCAACCAGAAGAAAGTTCCGTCAACACTGTCGATGCAGCCTTCCGGATCTGGTGTCGATGCTGGGATCGAACCCGGTCAGTGCAGAACAGCTGAAATTGAGGCAGAGGCGTTTTACGAAATTTCTACAAAATGAAGCAAGACCCGTTCCCGGAGAACCTGTTTGATCTTGAGACTCCTGAGCTTGGCCCGGGAGAAGCTCCGATTGTCTTTGGAATGTGGCTCGTTCCCATTGGTGCAGCGGTGATCGCAGGGGAACGGATTGCCGAACTGATCTGTCAGGGAATCGTCCTGACGATCAGTGCCCCCGTGGAAGGAATTCTTGTCGAACAGTGCCGTCACCCCGGAAACAGAATCTTGCCCGGCGAGGTCTTGGGGCGAATTCAGGCAGAGCCGACGACAGATTCCTGAGACAAAAGACTCCGGCAGCGTCACTTCTCACACGAGTCGCATTTCGTGACAGTCAGAGCATGCGAAAGAGGATCACATCACCTTAAGCGGCCCCTTGTCGGTTGGTGATCAGTCAAACTTGAGAGAAAATTGAGATTTCTCAAAAGTCGTATTGACCGAATTCTGATCCCCCTCTAATTTCCGCCCCTCACAGCGGCAGTCCCATGGGCCGCATGAATCCCCAATCAATCTCCTTTCACTATCTCTGTTCGCCGATCACCGCGTCGCGTCCGTTTCGGCGTCCTGTCAACATTCCGTTCCCCCTCCCGATTCCCGATCTTTCAACCAAGGACCCTCCGATGAAGTGGACCATCTTCTCCGTCGTCTGCGCTGCCCTGATCTCCAGTATGGGGTGCTGCCACCAGCGTGCCTGCAGTCCTTGTGGCGGCTATGCCGGTTACAGTAACTACGGAGCAACTTACGCACCGATGCCCAGCACCTGCCCGGGCGGAAACTGTGGTCCATACTACCCGAGCGGAGCAATGGTTCCGACCACTCAACAGGCATACACCCCTTACACCACAACAGCGTCGCTCGATTACCTTCCTGCCTTTTGAGATCTGGTGTTCCACAGGAATACCAACGGCAAGGCCGCATCTTGACGCTAGACATCCGTCGTCGATGTGTCTGATCGAGCAGATCAGAAATCGGGACGGAATGGGACGATGTCGGCAATCGATCCAGACAGGTTGAATTCCAGGATCAACAGCGGGATATCGGGATCTTAAGCGCGAATTCAGACGGATCGACAGCACTGGTCAACGGCCAGTGCTGTTTGCGTTGAATTCAATCCATCCGACCATCACCCGTCCCACCTTTCCAAGCGTCTCAGCAGAACAGGCTGCCGGGAGATCATTTCTTCGGTGCCAATGGGGATAATCGAAATCGATGACGTCACAGGTTGGGATTTTCGCGATCCGGTTCAGGGGAATGTGATCATCCAGAACCTCGTGCTTTTTCTGGGCAATAAACTCACGTACTCCGAGTTTGGAAGCCACTCGCCAGAGACTGCGGGTCACTTCGGGAGCGTCTTTCAGGCTGTTGACCTCCATGAAAAACCGGGCCCCCTTAGCAGCGACCATGTCGAGCAGGACGCCGTTCCGATACCGGAATGCTTGCGGAGTCCGGTCCCGGTACTGCTGAGCAAAATATTCTGATCCCCAGAAGTATTTGTCCCCCTGACGATAGACCAGCTCTTCGCCATCAAAGAACACAAGATCAATTCCCAGCGTTGAACCGGGATTGGACTTTTTGAACTCGCTCAAGTAGTGGCCCAGTTCCATCAGGAGGGCGACACCGCTCGCTCCATCGTTGGCCCCGATAAAAGGCATCGCACGCAGCGCGGGACTGGTCTCCTGATCGGGAAATGGACGCGTGTCGTAATGGCAACACAGCAGAATCCGTTCTTCTGCTTCCGGGAACCACTGCACAATCAGATTGCCCATCCGGACAGGCTGTCCGGTTTGCGGATGGGGGACATCAAATTCCTGAATGCGGACATCCCCTCCGAGTTCCCGAAAATGATTCTCGAGCAGCGACTGCTGCTTCTGCATCCCCGGCGTTCCGGAAATGCGGGGACCAATCGCGCAGATGGTTTCCAGATACGAAAATGCCCGCTTCCCGTTGAACCCGGAATTGACCTGTCCCCAGATCACCTGAGGAGAGAGGCATCCCAGCAGCAGGACCGCCAGTTGCATCAGCAATCGATGACGAACACGACCCAGACGAAAATGGGGCATCTGCCGACGCATTGTGGCGAATCCTTTCACAAATAGCGGCCAATCGAGAGCCGGTTCGGCGAATCATCCCACGAACGGAATGACTCCAGTTCGTCCTACGGGGATGTCAGACGACTTCGCAGGGGCCAAATGTGGAACCAGACCCGCCATCCATCCGTCGCGGACAGCGGGTGTCGGTCTTCAGCGTAAGCACTGGCTGGGAATTATGCCAATCCGGCGGTCCGCGCCTGGAGATTCTCCACTGCATCCAGCAATCGCTGTTGAAGTGAAATCGGCATTTCGGAAAAGGATTCGAGCACTTCCGGAGTCAGCGCATTGACGGCTCGCTCAAGCATTTGAACCGTCTTTTTGAGGACCTGTTCCGGAGAAAGCTCCTCCCGTGGTGCACGTTCTTCACCAGGTGCTGGCCCACGTGCCCCCTTTCCAAACGGGGCGTACGGTGCAGGAGCAGCACTTTCGCGGGCGGCGGAGAGAGCTGTCTCCGCGCGAACAATTCCCTCTTCGTCAAAAGGAGCGTCGTCATATCCACCGGAGATGGCACCGACGGGCTGAAACTGGCTGGGGTCCTGAACCATCCCAATCGCCGGGGTCAGGTATTCCAACGGTCCAATGCCCTCTTCTTCCGGAGCCGGCGTCGAAAGATCGTCCCCATGCTGGGCCCGGCGCCACGCCTTCATTTCGGCGATGGTCGCTTCCATCTCATTGGCCCATGCAAGGCATTCCGCAGCATCATCCCAGTTCAGAACAACGTAAAAATGCGACCATTTCAGATTGGGATAGTTCTGATAAACATCAGCGAAAGTTTCCCAGACTCGACGTCGCTGATAAATCTGATCCCCGCTCAGACCAATCAATGCCCCGAAGTCGGCATCTCCCCTCCCTTTGGCGTACTTTTTCGTCCATTGGGAGGCGCACTCCCCGATCTCCCAGTTACAACGGCTCAAGGCACGTTGCGCCCGGAGAATCAGGGCCTCTTCCGAATCCAGTTCCATCGACTCTGTTGACTGTGTGGTCGTCATAGTCCTCGCCGAAAAGATCTCCAGGTCCATCAGGGAGAACTGAAGATTCGTCCTCCCCTCCCGTCAGGACTCCAGTTATTGCTGAAGTGTCCCACGAACTCGTGGGTGTACATCTGCTACGGTCCCTCCCAGTCTATCCAGTGGGTCGCCTGGTTCTCTACTCCCCAGCGACTGAATTGGCGGGACCATTCCCGTATCCGGGCTCCATCTCCGGGAAATCCGCACCGATCGTCAGACCTTGCCATTCCGGAATGCCCTCACAGCGACTTCCCGCCCGCAGGCTGGTACACTGGGTCATTTGCGGCTAGTGGGCTCGTCAAAGGGACCGTGCCCCAGTGAAGACCGATCGCATTTGAAAGTCAAGGACCGTCCATGGAAGTCGTCACCACCATTCCCGAGCTTCGTTCCCAGGTCGCCGCTGCGCGTGGACGGGGATGCAGGATTGGCTGCGTTCCGACAATGGGAGCACTCCACCGGGGACACATCAGTCTTGTCGAAGAGTGTCGAAAACATGTGGATTACACGGTCGTGACCATTTTCGTGAATCCGACCCAGTTTTCCCCAACCGAAGATCTCAGCAAGTACCCCCGCCCCATTGAAGCCGATCTGGCTGCATGCCGACAGGCAGGAGTGGACTGTGTCTATCTTCCCGAGGTCCCCTCTCTTTACCCGGAGGGTTTTGATACGTGGGTGAGCGTCGATCAGCTCTCCCGGATTCTGGAAGGAGAATTCCGCCCGACCCATTTTCGGGGGGTGACGACGATCGTCTGCAAGCTGTTCAATATTGTTCAACCCGACATCGCCTGCTTTGGAGCCAAAGATTATCAACAACAGGCGATGATTCGCCGCATGGTGAATGACCTGAACATCCCGGTCGAAATCGTAGTCTGCCCCACAGTCCGGGAACCGGATGGACTGGCGCTCAGCAGTCGCAATCTCTATCTCTCTCCGCAGGAGCGGGAAACCGCACTCGTGATCTCCCGGACATTGACTCTGGCCAAGGAACGGTATCTTTCCGGCCAGTTTGAAATTCCCCAGATCGAAGCAGAAATGTGGTCGACACTCACAGCAACGCCCGGGGTCGAGCCACAATACGCAGTCATTCGGGACCCGGAGACACTGGGAGAGCTCCCCTCGCTACAGGATCGGGCCGTCGCCCTGATCGCCGCTTTTGTGGGGAAGACACGATTGATCGATAATCTTACGATTCACCGTGAAAGCTGACAGACGTTCAAAGCGAACAATCGTTGGAATCGAGTCCAGCTGGGACGACCCGAAGGAAGAATGAGGGCGCAGCACTCCCCTTGCCCGTCTGCCTTCCTGAACAAGAATGAGACCGGAGTCGGGAATGCGTCAGATCCTCTTTTACCTCAACATGTCGCAGCCATGGTCCGGGTGGCAGTCCGCCCCCAATGACTGGCCGTCGCTGGGAGCCTGCTGGGTCCTTCTGGCGCTGGGACTGGGGTACATCCTGTATCACCTCATACGGCGACACCCGGACATCTATCGTTCTCCTGCAACATGGATCCAGCTGGGCATTGGCCTTCTGGTCGTCTCCATCGCGGGAACGCTTGGATTTCTTCCGGACAAGCTCCCGATTTTTGGCTATGGCGTCATGGTCCTGATCGGCTTTACAGCTGCCCTGACCTTTGCCTGCCTGCGAGCCAAAGCGGTCGGGATCAATCCGGAAGTCATCATGGATTCCGCATTCTGGATTCTGATTTCGGGTGTCGGGGGGGGACGACTCGCCTATCTGATTCAGTACCGCGACAGCGTCTTTCAGGAAGGGGACTCTCTGGGAGAGACCCTTTTCAACGTCATCAATCTTTCGGAAGGGGGACTGGTGCTGATCGGAGCGCTTGTGGGAGGAGGAATCGGAGTGGTCACCTATTTCTGGTTCCGTAAGCTCAATCCCCTTGAGTTCTGCGACCTGCTGATGCCGGCCGTCTTTATCGGAGTTGGTTTCGGACGGATCGGGTGCCTCCTGAATGGATGCTGTTTTGGTGATCGTTGCGAACTCCCGTGGGGCATTCAGTTCCCCGCAGGGAGTGTCCCGTTTAACGTGCTGGTCGCAAGAGGATTCCTGACGCCAGATGTCCCGGCCACCTTTCCATTGCACCCCACACAGATTTACAGCTCCCTCGACGGCTTCGTTCTCGCTCTGGTCACCGCCATCTTTTACTGGTATCGCAAACACCCCGGCGATGTACTGGCCTTGGGATGCATGCTGTATTCCATCACCCGCTTTCTGATGGAATTTCTGCGAGCGGATGAAATGGGTCAGCTGGGAACCGGACTGACCATTTCGCAGTTGTATTCCATTGGCATTTTCCTCATGGGGCTGATCCTCCTGCTGACCGGCCCCCTTCGCGGTGCGGCACGAATCCCCGCCACTCCGATACAGCAACCCACGTAACCCCAGTACAAGAACGGTGGAAGACTGCCGGATTGGTCCCTCTGATTCAGTCACGTCGTCCTTCCGTTTCCAGAACAGCCCCTTTCCGAGTCAATCCCCCCTACTGAGCCAATCACGATCCATCCGGTGGAGAACGGTCGATGAGATTTCTGACAGCCCCTCATCAAACCTGGCGACTGGCCCCCTCGTCACTGGTAACACTTCTGGCTTTCTCTGCCCTCATTGGGATCTCACCGCGATGCCTCCATGCGACGGATTTTCCGACACCATTCAACTCACAGGATGATGCCAATGCCGTTGCCACTCCTCCAGAGGAGGCCCTGCGTGCATTGCAACTTCCGCCGGGATTTGAAGCGACCCTGTTTGCCTGCGAGCCGGATGTCCAGAACCCGATCGCGATGACATGGGATGCCCGTGGCCGGCTCTGGATTGCGGAGAACTTCACCTATGCGGAGGGGAAAACCCGATTCGACCTGACGCTGCGCGACCGAGTCCTGATTTTCGAAGATACCGATGGAGATGGCCGGTTCGACAAGCGAACGGTCTTTACCGATCTTCCACAGTTTCTGACCAGCGTTGAAGTCGGCCACGGTGGCGTCTGGCTGATGACTCCTCCGCAACTGATCTTCATTCCCGATGCGAATGGGGACGACATTCCCGATGGCCCGCCGCAAGTGGTACTCGATGGATTCACCATTTCAGAGGCGAATTATCACAACCTTGCCAATGGGCTGCGCTGGGGACCGGATGGATGGCTGTATGGTCGAAGCGGGCATTCCTGTCCCGGAGACATCGGTCGGCCTGGGACTCCGATGGACCAGCGGGTCCGCATTCATGGGGGAATCTGGCGCTATCACCCCATTCGCAAAACGGTCGAGGTTCTCGCAACGGGAACGACCAACCCTTGGGGGCATGACTGGGACGCCCTTGGCGAAGGTTTTTTCGTTAACACAGTCAACGGTCACTTCTGGCATCTGATCCCGGGGTCCCATCTGAGTCAGGGGAACAGCGGCCGTGATCCCAATCCGCGGGCCTATGAACTGATCGACCATCACGCAGACCACTGGCATTTCGATATCGGGCAACACTGGTCGAAATCCCGTGATGGAGCTGCGAACGAACTGGGGGGAGGACATGCTCACTCCGGGGCGATGTTTTACTTAGGGACCAACTGGCCGGAGCCATTTCGAGGACGATTCTTCACAATCAATCTTCATGGCCGACGGCTCAATCAGGAGCGGGTCGAACGATCGGGGAGTGGCTTCATCGCCCGCCATGCGGAGGACATTCTGATCAGTCAGGATCCGTGGTTTCGCGGGATTGACCTCTCTGTCGGACCAGATGGAGGGGTCTATCTCCTCGACTGGAGCGATACCGGCGAATGCCACGAACGCAATGGCGTTCACAGGACCAGTGGCCGCATTTTCAAAGTGACATTCGGGACACCTGCCACGAAGGGGCCCTTTGATCTCCGTGAACTGACCGATGCCGAGTTGATCGAGCTAATCAAATCGGGAGAGGAATGGCACGTTCGACAGGCGAAACTCATTCTGTCGGAACGGCACCGCGCCGGGACTCTTTCCCCGGACGCAGCCTCCTCACTCAAGGGCATTCTCCAGTCGGATGCATCGACTGTTCAGCAGGTCCGCGCACTGCTGACGCTCTCGATGATTGGTGATGCTTCGGATGAAATCCTGCTTCCGCTCCTTCAACACCCGCACGAAGCGGTCCGGGCATGGTCGATTCGGTTGCTGACCGACGATCTCCCTCTCGACACGCCGTTAGGTCCGCTGCAATTCACCCCGGAGGAGACTGCCCGGATTCAGGACAGGGCCCGGAAACTGGCCCCAATCTTTGTCGAATTGGCGAAGAAAGACTCTTCCGGTCTGGTCCGTCTCGTATTAGCCTCGACGCTGCAACGGCTTCCCGTCAGCGAGCGGCCGTTACTGGCACAGGCGCTCGTCTCCCGCGTGGAAGATGCAGAGGATCACAACCTCCCCCTTCTCGTCTGGTATGGCCTGATTCCCGTCGCGGATGTGGCCCCGGACTCCATTCTTCCGGTTGCTGCCGCCTGCAAATGGCCCACAACCCGCCGACTCATCGCGCGCAGACTCGCTGAGGAGATCGAGAAGAACCCTGCCCCTCTCAGCAAGCTGCTGACGTTCACCTCCACACAGAAAGAGGACTACATACTGGATGTGCTGAACGGAATCAGTGAGGCCCTGCGCGGCTGGAGAAAGGCAACTCCCCCAACCACATGGGGAGCGATGCAACCCGTTCTGGAGACAACCACGAACGAGCAGATTGTACAGCGAATTCAGGAATTGAATGTCGTCTTCGGTGATGGTCGGGCCATGGAAGAACTGACAGCGTTGGTCCTCGATCCCAAAGTTCCGCTGGAAGCACGAACATCAGCACTCACCCAGCTGATCGAAAGCCGTTCCCCACGTCTGCGAAAGTTGTGCGAACAACTCCTGTCGGATCGGGACCTGGCCCCTATCGCAGCCGGGGGACTGTCCCTCTTTGATGAACCGGAAGTCGCAGAACTGCTGATCAAGACCTACAACAGGCTCCGCCCCGAGCAGCGGCCGCAACTGATCTCCATTCTGGTCACTCGCGTCTCGTTTGCGAACGCGCTCCTTCAGGCCGTGATGACAGGGACCATTCCTCGTAACGACCTGACCGCGTATCACGTCCGCCAGTTGCACAGTCTGGGAGATGATGCCATTCGTCAGAAGGTGACAGAACACTGGGGCCAGCTCCGGGATTCTCCTGAAGAAAAGAAGCAGCAGATGGAGAAACTCAAAACCTTCCTTTCGGCAGAAACGCTTCAGAAAGCGGATTTGTCGCGGGGACGACTTCTCTATCAGAAGGCCTGTGCGAAGTGTCATAAGCTGTATGGCGAAGGCCAGCCCGTCGGCCCTGATCTAACCGGCTCCAACCGGTTCAATCTCGATTATCTGATCGAAAATATCGTCGACCCGAGCGCAGCGGTGAACAAGGATTACCGGATGACGATCTTTGCGCTCAACGATGGTCGTGTCCTCAACGGACTGATTGTCGAAACGACGGAACGGACCGTGACCATTCAGTCGTTAACGGAACGGATCACGATCGAGAAAAGCGAGATCGATGAAATGAAGGAGACGAACCTGTCTCCGATGC
Organism: uncultured Planctomicrobium sp.; assembly: GCA_938015865.1. GTDB lineage: Bacteria > Planctomycetota > Planctomycetia > Planctomycetales > Planctomycetaceae > Planctomicrobium. The sequence goes on along the minus strand of CALLWY010000015.1, from coordinate 2,718 downwards.
CGGAAGGACAACTGGAAACACTAACTCCCGATGAAATTCGGGACCTGTTCGCTTATCTCCAGTCAACCAGTCAGGTCCCCCTTCCGGCGGGGGCCTCAACAGAAAATTCCCCCGCTCCGTAATCAGTTCGGAACGGGGGAATCATGAATTCGACTGGTTCACGTCATCAGTCGTCAGATATTGAGTGTCCGGCCATCGACAGCCAGTGCTGCTTCCTTGACCGTCTCGGACAGTGTCGGGTGAGCGTGGCAGCAACGGGCGATGTCTTCGCTGGTGGCGCCGAACTCAATTGCAGCGACCGCTTCGGCAATCAGTTCGCCAGCCTGAGCCCCGATGATGTGGACTCCCAGCACCCGGTCGGTGTCTTTATGGGCGAGGATTTTGACCTTGCCGTCGATCTGACCAGTGGCGCGGGCCCGGGCATTGGCTGCATACGGGAAGGTCCCCTTGCGGTACGCAACGCCGGCTTCCTTCAACTGGTCCTCGGTCTTGCCAACGGTTCCGATTTCGGGATCGGTGTAAACGACAGCTGGAATCGCATCGTAGTTGACGTGCCCGTAACCGGTGTAAAGCTGCTCCACACAGGCGACCCCTTCTTCTTCCGCCTTGTGGGCGAGCATCGCTCCACCAATCACATCACCAATGGCGTAGATTCCCGGAATGTTGGTCTGGAAGTGTTCGTCGACCTTCACAAATCCGCGCTTGTCGAGTTCGACGCCAACCTTCTCCAGCCCCAGACCGGCGGTATTGGGTCGGCGGCCAACAGCCACCAGCACGCGGTCACACGCCACCGGCTCGGAACCGTCGATGTGAACTTCGCATCCGTTTCCAGTTTTCTTGACGCCGGTAACGCGGGTCCCCAGTCGGAATTCCAGCCCCTGCTTCTTGAAAAGCTTCAGGGCTTCGGCAGCAATCTCGCTGTCCATTCCTGGAAGAATGCGATCCAGATACTCCAGAACGGTGACCTTCGAGCCAAGCCGACGCCAGACCGTCCCCAGTTCGAGTCCGATCACCCCAGCCCCAATGACCACCAGGTGTTCCGGGACCGCTTCAAACTGGAGGGCTTCGGTGCTGCTCCCAATCAGATTGCCATCGAGTTCAATACCTGGCAGGGTCGAAGGCTCACTTCCTGTGGCAATAATGATTTCTGAACAGGAGATCGTTTCCGTCGATTCTCCCTCCACCGTCACCTTTCCGGGGGCATCAATGCGGGCCTGTCCCAGAAACCGCTTGATCTTGTTCTTCCTCATCAGGCCGTCGACACCGCCTGCCAGCGTGTCGACCACCTTGGTCTTATGAGCCATGACCGCGGGGAGATCGAAATTGACCCCTTCAACGTTAATTCCGCGGTCTTTCAGTTTGTGCTGAGCCTGTTCGTAGAGGTGGCTTGTCTCCAGCAGGGCCTTACTTGGGATACAGCCGACGCGCAGGCAGGTTCCTCCCAGTTTTTTTTCCTTTTCAATAATGGCCACGGTCTTTCCGAGCTGAGCCGCCCGAATCGCCGAAATGTAACCCCCGGGGCCAGCCCCAATCACCACCAGATCAAAATCTGCCATGTCACGTCACTTCTGAAGTCAATTAAACCAAGGTGTTGATCGAATTCTCGCGGGGAGCTCGAATCGATTTTGCCGTCAGAACGTTGTTCATAAGAACTTTAGTGTTCCGCTGCCAGAATCCCACGGAAAGAATTTCGTCCGTTTCACGAAATGCACTCTTCTGGTGGCATTGCCCGACGATGGACCCCCAAATCCTCAACAATGTCAAGAAGGCCACCTGTCATACGAAGTTGGACACCCCGCAGATCAATTCGACAACACTCTACCGTCCGCTGCTGGAAAAGAAAAGACTCTCCGTTCTGCACGAATTTCATAACACTATTCAGAAAAAAAGGTTGCACCATTCCTCTTTTTAACCGGCAATTTTTGGCACATCGATTGCCTTCTTTCGACCTCCAGATGACATATGCCGGGCTTCGCATCAAGGAAAATGAGGTTTCAGATGAAAGCAGCATCCTCCACACTGATGGCGACTCTCATCCTGTTGGCATGCGGCGGGACAACACAAGCGCAGCACTATTCCCTCAAGCACTTTGATGATCTGACATTTGCCGCGATGTCCGAAACCCGGATGCTCCGATGGGAAATCCACGACAACTTCGCTGAGTCCCGGGACCTCCCCCGTCTGCTTCGGGACGTTGAGAACGTGATGGACCACCTCCATACCCTCCAGCGGTCCATTTACCTGGAGCGAGCTCCGCGGGTTCTCGATCGGGAGCTGGACGCGGTCCTTGAAGACCTGAAATTACTCAGAAAGGACCTGATGAACTCGGACTATGCGAAGCACACCGGTCCGACCTATCATCACCATTCCAACGGGTACGTTTTCATTCCCGAAACGATGCACGCGGGACGACGTCATGTCGACCACGCCCTTCAGCACGTGGCAAAGATCGAGCGAAGCCTGAATGAGTTTCACCATGAACTGATGGCCTATCTGGAGCCACGGGGACGCCGTGAGATCGAGTCGACTCCGATCGTTCCGCCTGGTCCATCACGCCCGATGCCACTGATGCTTCCCCCATCCTCTTCACACACCCCATCATCATCGAAAGGGGATAAGAAGAAGGTCTCGGCAGTCAATTCAGTCAATGCGAGCGAAACCATTGCATCCGCACGGAGTCGTCGGATCAAGTACATGCCGAACCCGGCAGGCACCACG
>CALLWY010000014.1 GCA_938015865.1 uncultured Planctomicrobium sp. | reverse complement strand
CACGCTCGGCCGCCTTCCCGAACCCGAATCAACCCACAGATTCTGCTGACGAGGCGAAATCATGAACCGTCACTAATGTTCATGTGATGATCTTTGACGAAAGACCGTCAAGTCTGCCATTGATAGCCTTCAGCCGCGATAAACGGCTTCCAAAATTCGGGATCGTTTCCCATCCATTTATGACACCCAAAAGGCAGTCGGTTTCCCTGGCTCAAGTAAAGGCGCTTTGGTTGGCAGTCGAACGAAAAACGAGCCGCAACATTGGATGGGGCTAGGCGGAAGTCTCTGATTCGTTCACCTGCGAAGGACCAGAACATGTCTTCGTTGTCGCTGTAGCGATTTAATGTGTGATGAAAGCAATTACGGACCGACAGATTGCCCGCCAACCTGCAAAACGAACGGGGCGAGAAAACGGCCACTTCCCTCCATTCTCTATAAATCTCTCCGAAGGGACGTATCGTTTTCCACGTTTGAAGAACCTTTAGTGCAGATGAGATCTTACGGAGTGAAAAACCTGAATTTCCGCCGGGAATCGCTTTTGACTGAGGGCCAGCTGAGGCATGTCCTTCGAACCATGGGCCCCCAACATAATCCCAGTTCTGAGAGCACCAATATTCGAGTTCATCTCTGAACACGAAGGCATCCAGTTCATAGCTGAGCATGAATTCAAACTGCGAATATCGTTTGTAGAGAAACGGCATGATTTTCAGCCGATTATAGGCGCGCAAACTTGATAACCAGTGCCCCGGGATGTGGTCAACGAACAGACTGGGAGCAACGGCTAGGTACTCTCTGACATCGAGGTTTTCCGGGCAAATCAGTCGAATCGGAAAATGTCCAAGAACCTTGAAACATTGTTGAAGTGAGATCTTTTCGTACCATTCCAAGGTCGGTTTATGGCCAAAGATAAGAATGACGGCGGGTGACGACATCTTTTGCGAGACGGCCTATTACGTCAGGACTTTGCGGCTAGTGCTTCCAGTCGCTCTGCAAAGGCTGCTGCTGGATTCCTAGGAATCGCTTTTTGAGCCGCTGCGCGGGCTCGTTCTCCGATCATTTGCCAGGATTCTCGTGCATTCCATGCCCGTTCCAATGCTTCAGCCAACAGAGGAATCGTTGGAGCTTTTGCGACGAATCCCGAAATACCGTCCTCTAACAATTCAGCATTTCCGGCGACATCCGTTACAACCGAAGGGCGACCGCAAAGCATCGCTTCAACGAGTGCCAATGGGAGTCCCTCATAGCGGGATGGAAGAACGAGCGCGTGGTGTGTTGCCCAAACCTGTTCGATATCTTGGACATGCCCTCTAAAATTTACTTTCCCATCCAAACCCAAACGACTCGCCAGCCGGCGAAGACCTTGTTCCATCGAACCTGCGCCAAATAGCGAAACCGTTACAGGCCTTGATTTCCATTCGTCATGTGCCAAGACATTCAGCAGAAGGTCCTGGCCTTTTGCCGAAGATTCGAGGCGTGCCACACAGGCCAAATTCCAACCGCCGCTGCTGCTTGGCCAGTCAACAGAATTGTCCCATCGAACATTGAATGGATTTCGAATCACTTCCGAGTTGGGAAGTGCCACTCCGAGTTGAGATTCGAGAAGAAGACGATTTCCGTGTGATACGAAGAATACCCTTCTCGCGTTCTGATAAACCTCGGTTAAATGGTCTAGATCGGAATCGAGGGGCCAAACAAATTCTGCATTTGCCTGGACGACGCTTACGTAAGGGAGATTGAGTCGGCGACAGGCATCAAGCGATTCCATCCCGTCGCTGTAGTTTCCGTTGGAAACACAAACAAGATCCGGCTTTTGCCTGATTAACCACTTGGATTCCGGTCGCATCAGTCCTAATGATCGGGAAACCTTTCGTGCGAGCCGCGTTGGTAATTTGGGTTCCCGTGTGGGTTGAACAAACAATTCAATACCTTTTTCACCCAGAGCTGTGACACGGGGAGACAATTTGGGCCACCATGGAACAGAAGCCGAAACGCGATGTCCTTTTTCACGGAGCACCAGCGCGGTTCGACTCCACAGTTCTTCACTGCCTCCCCAAGGACAGCTCGCCATCGCAGTGACGAACGTAAAGTGCATCGTAGAATCAGCTTTCACAGTACATGGGTCTCAACTGGAAGCTCGTCACCAGGCTTCTGCATCTGAGTTTCAATAGCGCTCACAACAGCGGAAGATTTGATTTGATCCATACAGACATGATTTCCAGGACAATCATCCCATCGCCAGCATGGGGAACAGGATGTCTCACCGACAAGATTGACGTTGCAAATGTATCCTGTCTGCGAAGGCAACTCACGTCCGCCATAAACACAAACCGCCGGACAATCAACTGCACGTGCCAAATGCATTGGAAAGCCGACCAAACCAACAAAGAGTTTTGAAGCAGCCAGAATGGCAGCAGTCTGTCGAATGTTGCTTTTGCCGCGCAAATCCAAAGCCCCTTTTAATGGCGGGTCGTTTTCGTTTCCGATCTGCACAAAATCAAAGCGGGATTTCAGTTGATTGACCACCTCTTGAAAACGTTCTGGATACCATTCCTTCGTTCTCATGTGATGCTTCGCCGATCTACCAGATGATTGAATTGCAATTTGTCGATCGGAGTATCTGCCAGTCGTTTTCTCTTCATCATCCAAGAAAAGATAGGGCCTAAGCTGAATCAACCCTTTCAATTTCGCCTGCTCGCACATTAAAGCGAGAATGTGTTTTGAAGGAGGTATATCTCTTCGTTCTTCGGCGAGATGGGGAGCATAATTGGGAGAAATTAGACGGGCCGCCGAGTTCTTTAACATCCAGTCTAAATCATCTTTGGAAATGACGAGATCCACATCCCGATTGCCCTTGAATAGATCCGGATGTTGAGACGCAATCCATATCTGTTTTTCGCCGTTCTGACGCAATTGTCGAGCGACGCACGTTAGCAGCAATTGATCACCGATTCCGCCGACAAAATGCAGTATTGCTGTTGGACTTTGATGCTCGTTGAGCATCTTCCGTCGACGAAGATGTCGTGCCGGGTAAGTAAGTAATCGGCGTCCCCAGAGTAATTGATTCTGCATTGAGACAAACCTGTTTTAAATGAGGCGAACTCCACCTAGGCGTGGTTGCACAATCGTCACTCCGAAATCCTGGTTCAGCGTGATCGTTGGATATCCCTGTGCGCGCAGATCATCCACAAAACGAGGCACTCCCATGTCGGTCCGCTTGAATTCGGATTCCGGTATCAAGTTCCAGAGCGTGTCGTGGAAAACCACAGTGGCGAATTCATTCATATGGGGAAAGAACAACTCCCAATCCGCTTTCACACCTTCGTAACTATGATCCCCATCAATGAAGATAAGATCGATTTTTTCGTTCCAGTCCCGCGCAGCCTCAGCTGAAGTCATACGCAGGATCTTCACGTGGTCTTCGATTCCCGCTTTTCGCAGATGCTGTGAGAGAAATTGGAGCGAATCAACCGAATCGACGTCGTTCCAGGTAGTGGATTCGTGTGGGTCAATAGCAAAAAGCTTCCCAAATCCATTTCGCCGCAGGGCGAGCCCTATCGAGCACGTGGATTTTCCTCGCGCTGATCCGATCTCGACGCAGACTTTCGGTTTGAGTGAACGCGTTAATCCATACAGCAGCCATCCGGAGTCGCCGAGACCGGACTGAAAGTCGAATGTTTCGGCATAAAACTCGCGGCCTCTTAAACGCGCCAGGAATCCGAGATATTTTGGAAGCCTGATTTTCATGGGAGGGTTGATCAGCCAAGTTTTTCCAGGAGTTTGGTAGTGGAAAGTCCCGGAACCAATGGAAGAAATGCAACTCGTCCGCCATACGCCTCGACAATCTTGGCTTCAGGGATTGGTTTTCCGGAAGGGGGTGCATAATCAGCACCCTTACAGTGCAGATCGGGTTGAACCTTTTGGAGAATTGCTTCAGGTGTGTCTTCTTCAAACAGCGCGACCGCGTCCACGCATTCCAACGCCGCAATCAGAGTTGTTCGATCCTTTTGGTGAACAACTGGTCTTGAAGGGCCTTTGATTCGGCGCACGGAAGCGTCCGAATTCACTCCCACCAGCAGAATGTCACCAAGTTGTTTCGCAGCTTCAAGACTTCGAATGTGTCCTGCATGAATTACATCAAAACAACCGTTCGTCCAAACAACTGTTTTCTGCTGATCCCGCCAGATGGCTCGACGACTCACAAGCGTTTCCAAAGAAAGTATTTTTCTCTCGGTTATTGGGTTGAAAATGCGCCCTAGAGAATTTGATGAATGGTGAGTGAAGAGATTTTCCTCAATG
>CALLWY010000013.1 GCA_938015865.1 uncultured Planctomicrobium sp. | reverse complement strand
ACAAGGCCGTTCGGGTAGTTCCGATCTTCCCGGAGTTGCGTCCATTTCTTGAGGAAGCGTGGGAGCTGGCCCCGGAAGGTGCGGTCTACGTCGTGGATGAGCGTTTCCGGAAAGCAGCAATGAGGGAAACCGGATGGCTGAATGCCAATTTACGGACGACGTTTGAGAAGATCATCCGGCGGGCTGGATTGGTTCCGTGGCCCCGGCCGTTCCACAATCTCCGGTCGAGCAGGGAGACGGAACTCGTCGAGCAATTCCCGATTCAGGTGGTGACGGACTGGCTGGGGAACTCCCCCAAAATTGCCATGCGGCACTACCTGCAAACAACGGAAGAACACTTCCGGAGAGCCATCGGAAAATCCGACGACAAAAGCGACGTAAAATCCGACGACGCAAAGAGCGGAAATGGGTGGAATGGGGATGCAATCGAGAATTCCCAAAACGATGAAACCCCGGTTTTTCCGGGGTTTGCGAATCGTTACAAGTTGTTGCCCCATAAGGGGATGGCGGGGGCCGGATTCGAACCGACGACCTCGAGGTTATGAGCCTCGCGAGCTACCGGGCTGCTCCACCCCGCGTCAGGAGTGCCTATAGTATCGGATGACAACAATTTGTCGACCCACTTCCTCCTCTAATTTTGAAACCGGTCCCGCTGGGGCCAGAAATTGATGTGTCCGGGTCGCTGAACAAACCGCGTCCTCGCCAAAAATCGCAATCCACAAGGAAGTTGTGACTCGCTGGATTTCGCGAGGAGCGACTTCGTTCACATCGAGACGTGCTTGAGTGAAGCTGTTTCTCCTGACTATCCTTGGCGACGAGCAACATCTGTAACAATTTTGCAAATTCACCCGCTTGTCCCGGTACAGACAATCATTCAGGCTCACTTCCCTCCAACAAAAGTCCGGCGACAGTATCTTTTCACCCCCGAAGGAAAACCGTTCCGGAAACTGGTCCATATGTGCGGGTTCTGGAAGCTGTCGCGTTTTTGCAACGGATAAACTTTCATCATTGAGGCTCATTCCGCTCCCGGTCAGCAAGCAGGGCGCGGTAAAACTTAGACATAACGGACCATCCCGCCGCTGGCTCAATTCGTGAGACAACGAGCCATTTTCGTGCGGTCCGGCCAGATCGAAACGTTTTATGGACAGTCTTCTCGCTCCTTGTTTCCGCAAGAGCGAGAAGGAGTGTTCCATCGTTTGCGATCGCCCGCATCCGTGATCGGGACAACAACAGAACAGCACCTCTCATGATTCAAGTGGAATCCCTGACCAAGCAGTTCCACGACCTGAAAATGGGACCGGTCTATGCATTGGACCATGTCTCATTCGAGGTTCGTCCGGGGGAGATTTTTGGTCTCCTCGGGCCCAACGGTGCTGGAAAAACAACATGCCTCCGGATCTTCAGCACGGTTCTCAAACCGACATCAGGACGGGCCTTGATTGCCGGATATGATGTCGCCAAATATCCGGAGAAGGTCCGTTCACATATCGGGTTCATGTCGAACAACACCGGGATTTACGATCGGATGACCGCCTGGGAGATGGTGGAATACTACGGTCGGCTCTATGGAATTCCCGAAGAACCGCTGCAGGCCCGGCTGAAGGAGATCTTTACCACCCTTCAGATGAACAACATGAAGGACGTCCTCGGAAGCAAAATGTCGACCGGGATGAAACAAAAGGTTTCGATTGCCCGGACGATTGTCCATGACCCTCCGGTTCTCATTTTCGACGAACCGACGACCGGACTGGATGTTCTGGTGGCACGCGAAGTCCTCAAGACCATCGCGGACCTGAAGTCCAAAGGGAAGTGTATTATCCTTTCAACGCATATCATGCGGGAGGTCGAGAAGCTGTGCGACCGCGTCGCTATTATTCACCGCGGCCGGATTCTCGCGACAGGAACCGTTGAGGAGCTTGTTGAAAGATACGGTCAGCCAGACATTGAGGAAGTGTTCTTCAAACTGATTGGCCCTCTCGACGAGAACCTCACAGAGGCAGACGCTGCACATCATTCGAGCTCTCGAACATGATGAGTTGGAAAAACATCAAGCTGATTTTCCAGCGGGAGGTTCGCGACCAGCTTCGCGACCGCCGGACGCTGTTCATGGTGGCCGTACTGCCACTGCTGCTGTATCCCCTGTTGGGGGTCGGTCTGGTCCAGATGACTGTGACCTTTTCAGAACAGGTTCGTCGGGTTGTCGTGATTGGAGCTGACCAGCTTCCTTCCCCCTCTCTCATTGAGGAAAACCGCTTTAATCCTGTCTATTTCGATTCCCCTGAGACGATCGAGAAACTGGCCCTTTTCACTGACCGCCCTGGGGCGATTGACCAGATCGATGATCCTGCCACAGCGAAGGAACTGGCCGACTTTCTCCAACAGGTCGAGCAACGACGCGACCGGATTAACCGACTTGGAGAACTTCAACGACAGATCGATTCATTAAACCCCGGATCACCCCTTGCATCCGCACTTGTCGCAGAAGAGCAGATTCTTCGGCAGGAGATTGAAGGATGGTTTTCAGGTGCCCCGGCGCAAGTTCTCATTGTTTTCCCTGAAACGTTTCTAGAGAAGTACAACGAGATCTCGGAAGCCCTTCAGCAAGGGCAACACAACGAACTGGATTTTTCGACGATCCCTCGTCCGATCCTGCTTCACAACAGTGCGAACGAGAAGTCCGAAATTGCCTATCAACGGATTCGCCATGCTCTCCAGAACTGGGAACAGGCACTTCTAATGGAACGTCTGAAGGCAGCGAATCTTCCGTTGTCACTGCCGCAACCGGTCCCAATGACCAAGGTCGATCTGGCAGAGCCAACCCAGCTGGCAGCCAATGTCTGGAGCAAGGTATTCCCTGCCTTACTGGTCATCATGTCCGTCACAGGTGCCTTTTATCCTGCGATCGACCTGGGAGCAGGAGAGAAGGAACGGGGGACCATGGAAACGCTATTGATCTCTCCCGCGTCGCGGACCGAGATTGTGATTGGCAAGTTTCTGACGGTCATGCTCTTCAGCCTGTCCACAGCATTGCTCAATCTGGTCAGCATGGGCTTCACTGGCCGTCATATTCTTTCCTCAATCGGAGCAGCGAAGTCTTCTCCAATGGGGGATTTGTCATTTCCTCCGCTGGAGTCTCTTGTCTGGGTGGTCTTGCTGGCCATTCCACTGGCGGCACTCTTCAGTGCTCTGAGTCTTTCATTGGCGATGTTTGCCCGCAGCAGCAAGGAGGGGCAGTATTACCTGACACCGCTTCTGTTGGTGACGATGGGACTGACCATGTTCTGTCTCAATCCGGCTGTGGAGCTGAATCCCTATTACAGCGTTCTTCCCGTCACCGGGCCGGCCCTGCTGCTCAAGTCGCTTCTGCTGGGAAACTCCGAGGGGACGGCTGTGATGTACGCCTTCCCGGTGCTGTTGACCAGTTGCGGGTACAGTGCCCTCGCACTGTGGTGGGCAACAGAGCAGTTTCAACGGGAAGAGGTTTTATTCCGGGAATCAGAGCGATTTGAACTGGGATTGTGGCTGAAGCATCTGCTGCGTGAGAAGGAACCAACCCCCAGCTTCCCGGAAGCAGCTGTCTGCTTTGTCATGATTGCGATCTTGCAGTTCCAGTTCCTGACAGCGGTTCAGGGTTCTGCCGATCTTCTGGACAACCCAAACAATATTCTGACCACTCAGTTGATCCATCTGATTGCGACGGTCGGCACACCACCCGTGTTCATGGCGCTCCTGTTGACCACAAATCTTCGACGGACACTCAAACTGACACTCCCCCGGTTTTCTTTTGTGGCCGTGGGAACAGCTCTTGCGATCACATTACTGCCCGTTGCTCTGGAACTGATGACGTTTCTGGACCCGTTCTTTCCTCCTCTGCCCCCCGGAACAGAGAAAATCCTTGAGGCAATGGGAACGGAAAAGGTCCCTCTCTGGATGGCATTGGCCACGTTCGCCCTGGCCCCTGCTGTGTGTGAAGAACTTGCGTTTCGTGGGTTCATCCTGAGCGGGCTTCAACGGTCCCGTCGCAGATGGCTGCCGATTGTCCTCTCCGCACTACTGTTCGGGGTCATTCACATGATTCCCAAGCAGCAGTTCAATGCCGCGCTGCTGGGGATTGTTCTGGGTCTGCTTGCGGTTCGCAGTGGCAGCTTGCTGCCAGGTGTCATCTTCCACTTTCTCTTTAATGGGGCTCAGGTAATGGCATCGCGAGTCAAAGCCGAAGACCTGAGTGCCACGGCAATGAACTGGCTGGTGACCATGGAACAGAGCGATGGGATCGCTCATCCCCGGTTTCGACTATCCGTTGTCATCATCTGTGGATTGCTTTCTGCAGCGATGATTGCATGGCTTGTCCGGCAGCCCAGTCCGAATGAGGGGGACAATTCTTCCGATCCCCCGGGCGAGGAACTCCCCACTCCGGGCGAATCCTCAAGACGCTCCGCCGAGCCTCTGCAGCCCGCAAAACCTGTCAATTCTCACAGTTGATCTTGCCACCATGCAGGCTGAGGGGGATCATAGACGGTGGTCCTGAGTCCATCCGGGCAGGACTCCACAGCCTGACAGATCGTTTCTCACCCATTGAAACAGATTCGCCGCGCGTCGGTCGTTCAGCGTGGCGGACGAGGCAGATCCGATTTTCACCACGACTTGCCGAATTCGATTAGCTCTCCCCCGCCGGCGGTTTTCGTCTCGAACCTGGCTGGCAGCGCTAATACTGCTGTGTCTGGTGGTGTCCAGTCACCAACAGAGTGAGGCGAAGGAGCCTGATCCGGCGTTACTCCGACAGTTGGGTGACCACGATTTCCGTCGGCGCGTTGAGGCCGAACGGGAACTGCTCGGACTGGGGATTCGGGGACTCGATATAATTGAAGCGGGAGCCCGTTCATCAGATCCGGAGATTCGTCAGAGGTCTCTCCGACTTCTCGGTCAGTTGCGAAGAGCCGCTTTTCTTCATCAGAGAGATCAGGTCCGGGCGAATCCCTGGATCGTTCCAGAGGAGATGGCTCCCGGATGGGAACTGTTTCATTCATTTGCCGGGGATCATCCGGAGGCCCGAGACCTTTATGTCCGTATGGTGGGAGAGGAGAGCGAGCTGTTTCAGGCACTTGCTCTTAACCCGGACCGTTGTTCGATTGAGCTGGAACGTCGTTGCGCCGACCTCCGCACATTTGGAGACCGACGATCGAATCGGGAAGTCAATCCGCTCACGGTTCTTTCGTTGCTCCTTCTTGCCAATCACCCCGAAAACAAGCTGAATCCATTTACGGTCCAGACGCTCACCAGTCTTCTGGTCGAAGGGAGTTTCTACCAGTTCGTGCAATCTGCCTCTGATGGAGAAGCAAGTGTCTGTCGGGGTTTATTGAGTGCCTGGATCGAACAGAGTGGTACAGTCCCAGCTCCCAATCGTCTCGATCTCGCAATTCGTTACGAATTGCCTGCGGGTGTTGTCCCGGCACGGGAAATCATTGCGAACCGACGAGCAGCAGGAGCCTCCCGCAACCAGCTTCAGAATGCGATCCGTTTTCTGGCCGTCTTTGAACCAAAGGATAGTCTGCAGGAGCTTGACCATCTGGTGATTGCTCCAGAACTGGAACTCCCCCCGTTAGTTCGGGGCCCGCTCATTTTCGAACCCCCTGCACCTCAACCTCCGATCCCTGCATACGAGCAGTTCAGCAGTGATCTCGCGTTACTGGCGTTGATTCAGATTACCGGTCAAGACCCCAAGTTGTACCGGTTTGCGGTCCAGAAACTCGATCTGGATCGCCGCTTCAATTCGGGAGCCCCCATCTTTCCGTCAGAGAAGGATCGTGCCCGGGCTGTCCGCATGTGGAAGGAATGGAAGGCACAACATCCATCTTATTTTCTGCCCGCATCGGATGATGCGAGTGAGGGGCAGGCGGGCTGAAGAAATTTCTCTTATCTCGCCACAGAAGGCTTTGCTCCCCTGTCGAACGGGCACAGGCGTTTCGACGTAACCATCAGCAGGAAAAGCTACTCCGTCAATTCCGGGCAGATTCATTCCGGTATGGTAAGAGACCAGATCTGTTCTGGTCAGATGTCATCGGATCATCTGCAATCCGGGGATTTGTCCATTTTTGGCATCGACACTCGATCCTGTTATCTCAAAAGAAGTTAGAGTCAATCCAGTCTGCCGAATCCAAAAAGTCAGACTGGATGTCTCGCTGTGAAATAAGTGCACATTCATTTAGACTCCACCGATGCGCCCCATCGATTCGACCAGACCAGGGCCATTGCCAGATGCAGCCTGCACGTATTTTCTGTGAAAATCCGGAATAATCGCGCCCCGCAGCTGGTGACGTCTTGATCAAAACAATTCGCGAATCACTTCGGAAATCTGTTCTGGATCGATGCGGGATACTGACAAACGTACACGCCGATGGCTCCTTCCGATTCTGTATCGGAAAGTCTGCCCGGAATGGCCTGACAATCGAGTCAATCACACCAAGCCGAAAACACAGACCCATCTGCGAATCATCAGTGCCTGACGGCAACCGCCATTACCTGAGAGGAATGAGGGGCCACTGGCAGAGGAGAGATCAAAGTCATGGATTCATACGCGTTATGCCCCTGCGGCAGCGGAAAGAAAGTCAAGTTTTGCTGCCAGGCGATCTTGCCCGAAATGAGCAAGATCGAACGCCTGCAACAGAACAATCAACCTCGCATGGCCCTTCAGCTCATCGAAAAACTGCTGAAAGACCATTCGGACAACGCCTGGCTGAACAACCAGCGGGCAATGGCCCTGATTGGGGACGAACGTTTCGAAGAAGCCCGGGACTCCCTGGTCGCCTTCCTTCGTAAAAATCCCGATAATCCTCTGTCCAACGGCCTGTTGGCGCTGGCGATGACGGAGCTGGAGCCCATTGGCCAGTGCAAAAAGGTCATTCATCGGGCCTTCCTGAAGAGCATGGCTGCTGAGCCGCAAATCGTTGCGATTCTGGCCGGGAAGCTGGTGGACCACTTCATGAGAGAAGGAAAGGAGATGGCTGCCCGGCAACATATGGCAGTCGTTCTTCGCCTCGAGCGTGAAGAAGAGCGTCAGCGTACCCTGATGGCGATTCTTGAATTCGACGCCGACACTCATATTCCCTACCCGCTCCGAGGGGCACAACCACTCCCCAGTTACGAACCCCCGGAAGATCAGCTGCATGTCTTCAAGAAAGCGCAGCGGCTCTATGTCCATGCCTGTTTCTCCGAAGCAGCCGACCTGCTCGACCAGATCGCCGAAAAAGATCCCGATTCTCCTCAGCTTTGGCAGATGATCGGACTGATGCGGGCCTGGGATGGGGACGAAGCCCGCGCAGCGGCGGCGTTCCATCGCGCAGCGCAGCTTTACCCCAACTTCGAACAGGCAGTCGATGTCGAGACGCTTGCCCAGTTGCTCGATCGACGTCAGCCGGAAAACACGGTCGCTGCACGGGCGCGTACCTTTGAAGTCGACTCTCTTTCCCGGCTTCTGACCAGACTCGATAACGAAGACCGACTTTCCAGAATGCCACTTCCCGAAGGAGCATTGGAATCGGGTGTCGTTGCCGGTTACGACGTTCTCGACCGTCCTCTTCCCATTGAGTCCGAACTGGGGGGACTTACCCTTGAGACGGTCCCACGAACCATTGGTCAGATCACGCTCTTTGACCGGGTGAGTGATGAGCAGGGTCCGATGGCCAACGTCAACGGACTGGAAGGAGACAAGCTGGACGAATGCGTCCGGATCTTTACCGCTGCTGCCAGTGATCTTGCGAAACCCAAAGCTCAGGAGGATGGAGAGGATTCCGATTCGGATGTACTGGCATGGTACTCTGTCGACGAACTGTCTCTCATGGAATCGCTCTTCTTCCCGCCGAAGATGCCGAATGCACTTCGAAACCGGCTGCGGAAGGAGTCCATTCAGAAGGTCTACGAGAAGACATGGCTCGAAACTCCCTCCAGCGCCCTGAAGGGGAAAACCCCGGTCGAAGCGGCTGGGGATGACTCACTGAAGGTCCCTCTGGCTGCGGCACTGCGGGTTCTCGATTCCTACCTGGACCGTCGAAATATCCTGTTCGACAAAGAGCCACTCCGCGAGAAACTCAAACTTCCTGCGCCGGAACCTATCGTTCCAACGGACGAGACGGACATCAATACGCTGACCGTCGCCCAACTTGAGCGACTCCAGACCAAGAACCTTTCCGACAGGATGTTTGACCGTCTTTTGCACCGTGCTTTGGTCGTGAAACATAGCGGACTGGGGCACCGCCTGCTGACGGAATATCTCAACGACCGAAGCCATCTGGCAAATGAGCGTCCAGAAGAGGCAGAGCAGGCTCACATCACGCTGGCAGACATTTACAGCCAGTCGCTGCGGGATGAGGATGCACTGAATTGGCTCCAGCGTGGGTTTGAATTCTCGAAGAACGCCGGCCGTCCGTTTGAGTCTCAACTCATCTGGAAGATGCGCGAACTTTCACTTCGTGCCCGTGATCCGGAAGCACCAGAATTCAAGGATCTCCTTCTGGAACTGTGGAATCACTACGGCTCGAAATTGCCGGCGGTCCGGGCCCGTCTGGATGAATTCGTCCGCGCACTGGAGATCCCTGCTCCTTGGGATCAGGCGATTCTCACCCCTCAGGGGAGTATTAGCAGTGGGTCCGATGCCTGGTCAGCGGACACCGCTCAGGCTTCCACCAGCGAAAAGAAACTCTGGTTGCCGGACTAGTCCGGTTTTATCAGCACTGCTTTGATTGACGCTGCTAACAAGGAAGAATAGAGAAAGCAGTGAAACTATCATGGCAATGCGTTGACCCAAAGGCCGTGGAACAGTACACAAAGCGTGTCCTGTTCGACGGCCTTTTTCTTAACGCAGACTCCCTATTTTGCCAAAGAAGTCCCTGTCCTTCGCCTGTCCCGGACGACCGTGGAAAAACCGCCCCGGCGTCGAAAACTCGTTGAGAACTGGTTGAGTTTCGAGGAGCTTTTCTGTGGAGATTTAAAGGGGGTTCCAAGGCAGTTGGAAAGCCTCGGAGATGTGCAGACTCTTCAAACATGTTTTCGCCAGAACACGAACATGTTATCGACGTGCAGAAGCGGGCTGTCGAATATCTGCAACCATTTGCCAAATTTGCAGTTAGAAACAATCATCGTCGATTCTAAACCATCTCGGAATCGCCTATGATACAACTGCTGATATCTTTTCTTTCTGGCGATTGATCGAGGCGACTCTCGAACCGGTTTCGTTGAAAACAAATTTGAATCCATCCAATCTTTGATCAAAGGACGATTCTTTCTATGAAGCTCAGTTGTCCACGGAACGTCCTTCAGGCTGCATTCGGAATTGTCAGCAGTGTTGTTCCCCAACGATCTCCCAAAGAGATTCTGCGAAACGTCAAGCTGACCCTTGCTGATGGGAAAGCAACGTTGCTGGGGACCGATGAAGAAGTCGGCATCCGTTACGAATTAACTGATGTCACCACCGACTCTTTCGGGGAAGTGCTGTTGCCGACTCAACGGATCAGCGCCATCCTCCGCGAAGTTCAGGATGATTCCATTCAGATTGAGGTGGATGAAGAAGCCCTCTGGGTCCGGACTTCGCACAGTGAATTCCGTTTGAGTGTGGAAGATCCGGTTCAGTTCCCCAATGTGGCCCGGTTTGAAGATCCGGCTTATTACGTTATTTCCGGGAAGTCCTTCAAACAGGGGATTCAGCGGACGCTGTTCGCCACTGACACAGAGAGCACGCGATATGCACTGGGAGGCGTCCTGCTGGATCTGGATGCCGAAAATCTGACTCTTGCCGCCACCGACAGTCGCCGACTTGCAGTTTACAAAACAAGCTGTTCCGCTTTCGGAAGTGTCCAGGAAGAAGGGGGCAAACCGGTCATTCCTGCCAAGGCAATGTCCCTGATCGAGCGCACCATCCACGACGACGAGCAGGAAGTTCATCTCGCGATCCATGCGAATCATGTTCTGGTTCGCAGCGGGCTCTCGACCATTTACGCCCGTCTCGTCGAAGGACGGTTCCCCCGGTATCAGGACGTCATTCCGAATGATTGTGAGATCAAGATTGAGTTTGTCGTTGGTCCCCTGCTCTCTGCTGTTCGTCAGGCCATGATTGTGACCAACGAAGAAAGCCGGGGGGTAGACTTCTCCTTCAAGGAAGGGACGTTGACGCTGACCAGCGTCGGCCAGGATGTCGGGACGTCGCGTATCGAGCTTCCTGTGAGCTTCGACGGCGCTCCCTTTGTAGTGACGTTTGATCCCAAGTTTATTCAGGAATTCCTGCGTGTTCTCGATCCAGCCTCGCCGGTGTCAATAAATCTGGTGGACGAGAACAGTGCCGCTGTGTTCCGATCCGATGAAAACTACACCTATGTGGTGATGCCACTCGCCCGGGATGGACACTGATTGAATGGGCGTAGACTGATGGGACCTCCCCCGGAACGCTTCTGCAGAGCGGTTCCGGGAGACCTCTTCAAGGACGGAGTCAACATGAAAGACGGCCCCAGGGAACGGGATCGCCCTTATGACACGACTGAACCCGACACACTGGGATCAGTGCTCTCCCGTTTGTTTGCATCGCGCGGGTATGGGCGTGCGCAGGGAGACCGACAATTACATGCAGCCTGGTCTCAAATCGCGGGTGAGGATATTTCCCGACAGACAAAGGTCATTGTCCTGAGAAACGGAATTCTGCAGATCGGAGTGGCCAACGCTGCTCTTTTGAATGAACTGGTTTCGTTTCAGAAGCCGGAATTGCTGCAAAAGCTGCGGACAGAATTTCCTGAATTCAGAGTCCGAGACATCAAATTCAAGCACCGGGGGGATCTGTTGTTCAAAGACTGACCCCGACTACTGACCCCCGACTGGGGCAGATTCCCTGCAGGCCGGGAGATTCCGGACGGGAGGAAATCTCCGACGAATGCATGGGCAAAGAGAACGGATGGCGTTGGAACTGACAGGAGGGTCATTTCACGCCATAATAGAACCTGGCTGACAGGTGTTTTCGAAGCGAAGCTGATAACGGAATACGATGAGCGAAAAAAAGAAGCCCCAGTCCGACGATTACGGCGCCGACAAAATCCAGCATCTCGAGGGGATCGATGGGATTCGACACCGCCCCGCGATGTACATCGGTGGGACCGATCTGGCCGGACTGCATCACCTGGTTTACGAAGTCACCGATAACGTTCTTGACGAATTCGCAAACGGTTTCGCGACCGAACTCAACGTCCAGATTAACGGCGATGGGTCTGTCACCGTCTCCGACGACGGACGCGGAATTCCTGTCGATGTGATGAAGGACAAGGGGAAGTCCGCGCTGGAAGTCGTCTTCACCGAGATTCATGCCGGTGGGAAGTTTGACCGGAAAGCCTACGCGGTTGGGACCGGCGGGCTGCATGGGGTGGGAATTACCGCCGTCAACGCTCTCAGCGAATGGGTTGAGGTCGAGGTTTCCCGGCAAGGGTTCGTCTGGCATATGGAATTTGCCCGCGGACGGATGGTCTCACCGTTGTCAAAAGGGAGTCCGACCGAACTGACCGGAACGAAGGTGACCTTCAAACCAGACCCCACCATCTTTCCAAACACCACCTTCAGCTACGACACCATTCACAAACGATTGCAGGACTGCGCCTTTCTCAATGCAGGCATCCGCGTGAACATCAAGGACGAACGGACTGGTCAGTCTGATTCGTTCTGCTACGAAGATGGTCTGGCGGAATTCGTGAAGTGGATCAACCGGACGGAAAACGTCATCCATTCGGATGTGATCCGGATTATTGGAACGGTCGACACGGTTACGGTCGATATCGCCCTTCAATGGAACGATGGGTATTCCGAAAGCATCCGATGCTTTGCCAACGGGATTTCAAACTCCGAAGGGGGGACCCACCTTTCCGGGTTCAAGACCGCACTCACCCGGACACTCAATAACTACGGCAAGGCCAATAACCTGTTCAAGGACATGAACCCCAGCGGGGATGACTTCCGTGAAGGGCTTGCTGCCGTTGTCACGGTTCGCATTCCAAACCCGCAGTTCGAATCGCAGACCAAGATCAAACTGACCAACCCGGAAGTGGAAGGGGCTGTGAACTCGGTTGCAGGGGATGTTCTCACCAAATACCTGGAAGAGAATCCTGCGACCGCAAAGTTGATCTGCCAGAAGGGACTTCGGGCAGCGGAAGCCCGCGAAGCCGCACGAAAAGCCCGGGATATGGCCCGGAGCCAGAGCAAGGTCTCAGGGGGAGGACTCCCGGGGAAGCTGCGCGACTGCCGAAATCATTCTCTGGATGTCTCTGAGCTGTTCCTCGTCGAAGGGGACTCGGCCGGTGGATCGGCTGACCAGGGACGCGACTCCGCGACTCAGGCGGTTCTTCCATTGCGTGGAAAGATCCTGAACGTCGAGAAGGCGCAGATGGTGAAGGTGCTTGCCAACACCGAAGTCACAGCACTCTTCAAAGCGATCGGGATTCTTCCCCTCGCGGAAGAGGTGGATATCGCCAAGCGGCGTTACGGGAAAATCATCCTGATGACCGACGCCGATGTCGATGGGTCTCACATTCGGACCCTGCTGCTCACCTTTATTTTCCGCCATATGCGGGAACTGCTCAAGCAGGGGTGCGTGTATATTGCTCAACCTCCGCTCTATCGGGTCATTCATCGCAACAAACGTCAGAAGACCCGCTACGTCCAGACACATCAGGAGATGATGGACGAGCTGCTGGGGCTTGGGCTGGATGGAGCCACATTGATTCTCCATCCTCGTGAGAGCCTGATCGGAGAAAACTCTCCCGGGACTCCCGAACGACGTGAAATTACAGGCGAGCAGTTGGCCAAGCTGGCAGAGACGCTGACGGCCCTTTCAGAGCCGATCGAGACTCTGGAGCGACGCGGTATTTCACTCACTCGACTGGCTCGCGACCACGCGACCCCTCAGGGGCTTCTTCCCCGCTTCCGTGCGATTCAGGGGACAGAGGAAAAATGGTTTGCCACGCGAGAGGAGATGGATGCCTTTCTGGATGAGCTGAAGCCTGAAGGCATCAAAGGAGAAGCCGCTGCTTCTGGTGCGCCAGAAGGAGAATCATCTGCCGAAACTCAGGCGGAACTCCTCGATTCCGTGTTGAAGACTGACTTCTTTGAAGTGCGGACAATCAATCAGGGGATTCGGGATCTTCAAGAACAGTTTCAACTCTCACTGAACGACCTGCTCCCTGCTCCTCCCAAAAATGCGGAACAGGTTCTTCCGTACGAAATCATCGGGCATGATTCTCCCCGACGATTGGCAACGCTGCGAGATCTGGTTCCGGCATTAAGAGACCTGGGAGCTCGTGGGCTCACTTACACCCGGTTTAAGGGTCTCGGGGAAATGAACTATGACGAACTGGCGGTCACTGCGATGGAACCGGCGACCCGGCTCCTGAAGCGTGTGACCGTCGACGATGCAGCGGCAGCAGAGGAGATCTTCCGCGTCCTCATGGGAGATCACGTTGAGCCTCGCCGTGAGTTCATCGACAAGCACGCCCTCGATGTCAAGGATCTGGATGTGTGATCACACTCGGTCGTCATCGAAACGGCATCCTGCCGTGTTGAATCCGTCACCTCAATCGATAACGCCCTGAGCAATCAGAGACACGACAACGTCGAAGTCGTGGTCAATGGCCTTCGTCGGGATCCCGGAGAACGCCATTTCATGATGGAGTTGTCGTGCCTTGAATTCGGTCTTCGCACAGACTCTTGTTGATCACGATCTGTCAGCGACCGGGTGGAGCAACTTCGGTTTGAAATTGGGCAGCAAATTGCAGAAATCGTATTAATGGTGGACTCGCACGGAATCACCGCACTCTCTCGGGTTTGTTGATCTGAGAAAGGGAAGTGATCCACTGCCGGGAGTTCTGTCATGAGCATACCCGTCTCCGATTCATCCGATGAAGGACGGGACTCTCTCCGAGCAGAGCTACAACTTCGCGGAGTCCGGGATTTGCGTGTTCTGAAAGCAATCCTTTCGGTCCCGCGTGAAAAATTTGTTCCTGACAGTCTGCGGAATCTGGCATATCGAAACCGATCTCTACCCATTGGACTTGGGCAAACGATTTCACAACCCTTGGTTATTGCTCACATGTTGGAGGCACTTCAGCTACATCCGACAGACCGGGTTCTGGAAATCGGAACGGGTTCCGGTTATGCCGCAGCGATTCTCTCTCAGCTCTGTGAATCGATCTTCACCATCGAACGGCACTTGCCACTGGCTCAAGTCGCTGAAAAGAGACTGAGAACACTGGGGTATCAAAACGTCCATGTTTTGCATGGAGACGGGACACTCGGTTGGCCCGAGAAGGCTCCGTTTGATGCGATCATTGTTGCTGCGTGCGGGCCTCGGATTCCTCAGGCACTTCTGGAGCAGTTACAGATGAAAGGCCGTCTTGTCATGCCGATTGGAGAGATCGACGGAACACAACATCTCATCCGAGTCACTCGCGAATCAGAAAACCGTTTTGTGACGGAAGATCTCGGAGAAGTTCGCTTCGTCCCCCTCATTGGTCATTCCGGATGGTCAGATGATCTCAAGGAGTAGAGGACAACCAGAGTTGTTCATCTTATGAAAGTTGATGTGGTATTTGATTTGCACTCACCTTCAGCATGCTGTCTTGATAATGGCTGTCTCAAGAGATTAAGGAAGGTGACGTCATGCCACGAGGAGATAATTCGACCTACACGGAAAAGCAAAAGCGGCAAGCAAAACATATTGAAGAGTCTTATAAAGACCAGGGAGTTTCAAAAAAAGAGGCCGCCAGTCGCGCTTGGGCCACCGTGAATAAAACGTCTGGAGGAGGCAAGAAAAGCGGTTCTGGACGGGGAAAGAAAGAAGACCACTCTCCAGAAAGGAAGGGGGGAAAGCTGGGAGGGAAAGCGTCCGCATCGCGCTCGGCAGCGGAACGTTCAGCATCCGCAAAGAAAGCAGCCCGAACACGTGCGCGAAATAAACAGGCTGCTTCTCGCTGACAAGAGGACACCAAATAACGGCTCTTTGAAGATCGATCAGATTTCTGCCGGAATGAACTCTGCTAGACCGCGATGCTTGCTCTCGTGCCAGTGGTGACAAATCAGTAGTTTCAGTAGTGACGGCAGTAGAATCCCGGAGCGAACCAGAACACGAGAATCGCTGTCCGAGAGTTGCTGCCATGGATGAAATTTCCTCTCCTCAGCGATTTCAGCTGTTCGGGGTCTGCTGACAGCGATGGGAAGAAGGATCCAGACGGCAATCCTGTTACACTGCAATTTTCACCACATTGAATTCAGGATGGTCTGATTGATGCGAATTCTGGTTCTTGGCGCTGGAGCGATTGGGGGATATTTCGGTGGGCGACTGCTGGCGGCAGGACGGGATGTCACGTTTCTCGTCCGGCCTCAACGAAAGCAACTCCTCAGCAAACATGGGTTGAAGATCGTCAGTCAATCAGGAGATCTCCACCTGAGGGATGTCCCGACGGTCACAGAAAATGATCCGATCGAACCCTATGATCTGGTCCTCGTGACCTGTAAGTCGTATGACCTCTCCTCTGCCCTCGACGCTATTGCCCCCGCAGTTGGAAAGGGAACAATCGTTCTTCCACTACTGAACGGGATGCGGCATTTTGAGGTCATCTCGGATCGTTTTCCAGAAGCAATTGTCCCAGCGGGGACATGCTTCATTTCGACTCGTGTCGAGGAAAATGGTCTGATTCGTCATCTCAGCGATGTCCACATCATCGTCTACGGGCCACGTTCGCTGGAACAGAAACTCGCCTGTGAGCGACTGGAGTCTGTACTCGGAAATGCCGGGTTTGAGATTCGGCATTCTCAAGACATTCTGCAGGAGATTTGGGAGAAGTGGTTGTTCATCGCTTCGATGGCAGCGATGACCTGCCTGATGAGAAGCACTATTGGAGATATCGTTGCTGCGGGAGGGGCGGATATCGCCCGTCAGCTGATGGATGAAGCAAGCGCAATTGCTTCGGCAGCGGGATATCCCCCACGACAGGCTGCCTATGACTTCGCCCTGGAGCGGCTCATTGCTCCCGATTCACCCATTGCAGCGTCGATGCTCGGGGATATCGAGCGGAATCACAAAACAGAGGCGGCTCATATCATTGGTGATTTGCTGAGCCGCCGGACAAAAGTCCCTTCTCCTGATTTCTCTCTTCTTCGACTGGCGTGGTTACATCTGGAAACCTATCGAATCCGTCAGGAGAGACTGGCTGCAACGACACCAAATCAGCTGCAGTGAATCAGCACGCTTCTTTATAAATACGAAAGCGGAAGTGACGTCGGAATACTCCGCTAAGGACAGGTCCTCAGAGAGCACTGGACACACTTCCGCATCGATACACGAAGACGGCAGTCAGATGTCAGGTCAGGCGGCAGCTCGACCAGAACGACGTGCCGGGAGTTTCCATTCCGTTGGGAATGTGACGTAGTTGATCAGCATCGAACGACGTTCTTTTTTGATCTCTTTCTTCTCCAGACCATGCCAGGTGTCATGGGCAGGAGCAAACATATAGCCGAAGTTGTCCCGGTACGGCATCGTCTTGACCAACTTCAGATCCGCATCATAGAAGTCGGTTCCCAGATTTTCGGATTCGTTGTATGGGTTCACATACAACAGCATGGAGACCAGTTTTTCCTTGATGTCTTTGTGAGGAGCCAGCCAGAACCCTTCGCGGTCAGCAATGATTTCGACGCGAAGATAGCCATCGATCGGACGACGAAGCATCTCCCCGATGGTGTCGATCGTCTCGCGAGAAAGGAGCTCGTCGATCAATCCGCCGATTCCTGGAAACAGATCGACGTTGTTGCGGTCGATGAAGCAACGGGTCTTCACTTCCCCTCCTCCCATGTCGCCGGCGCGTGTTCCGTCGTATGTCCTGGGAATATTGGGGACGTCCGTGTAGGCCACTTCCTGGATGATCTGCTCATTAAAAGGGTTGTTAATCATCCAGTGCAGAAACGGATCTTCGGAACAGACGCTGTTATGCTGCAGAGCGTGCAGGAAGGACATGGGGTTCTCCAATGCGTTGGCGGATTAACTCCGCAATTTGTTGAGTCTGATCAGGGGACTTGTATTTCCAGAAATCCAGCTCGCCCATAAATGGACGGGAAATCCCGCTGTTCACAAAGGATTCATGAAACTGTCGGAATCGTTTTGAAGGCCGGCGTTCTGGAAGGTGAAAGACATAGACCGGTTTTTCTGTCGCTGCACATTCCGAGAGCATGGAGACAGAATCACTTGTCACAATCAAGTGAGAACAGAATGCCAAGGCCGCCAGATACGGGTTTTCTCCAGTCCGATCCCAGACAAAGTGTGGGGACGGGAAGGCGTCGCGGAACAGTTGCAGCACGGCATCTGGTGTTCGGCGGGATGGAAGAATGACGAGCGGAATGTCTCGCATTCTGGTCATGATCTGTAGCCGTGACACCAGAGGAGCAAGGTCCGCAGGTTGAAACCCGTAGCATCGGTTTGGCCCCCCAAGCAGGACCGTGACAAAGGGGCGCGGAATTTGAGCAAGTGATTCCGGGAGGCCACGTTCGCTGACCGATTTCAGGAGCTGAGGGGAGACGTGATGCAGGGCTCCCCGGGACGTAAAAACGTTCGGGCCGGTCAGGCCGTCATGTTCTGGGGCGATGACCAGATCGAACTTTCGAGGATCGATGCGCGGGCTTTGAATATGAACGGTAAAGACATCGTCCCCCCATTTTTTCTTCAACCAGAGCGAAGCCATGATGGCCTGACGCGCACAGGTGACGACAACGCGGGGAGGGGGACCGGAAAACAGCGTTTCCGGGTCACGAAAGATGGATTGACGAAGGGGAATAAACCCAGGCCAGCACCGGTTCCAGGGGAATGCAAGCGATATTTCCTGAACACGCGATGGAAGACCGATCGCGTTAACGAGCCCCCGGACCTGGCTGAGCATTCCGGCAGCTCCTTCCGCGAATCCCCAACATTGGATGCTGGTTTCGGGAAGAGAAATTGTCTGTGAGTGGTGATCGGTTTGCGGCACCGGTCGGGCCGGATGTCCGGAGCCTGACATGTCTGCGTCCGCCCTTCCTTGAGCAAACAATTCGTCCCGACATCGCAATCAGAATGCCCCGCTTTTCAAAAAGGGGGGCTCTCATTCGTGACATCTCAGGACCTGAAATGCTTCAGCGGATCCTCCGCGAAGACTGCGGAACAGTACGTCCGCTGCAAAATTCGGTCAAGAGCGATCTTGATTCACCGCAGAAGGGGGAGACTCGGGAGATGTTCTCCAGGAAAAGGAAGCCCGGTCAAAGAACTGGGGACGCAACGGTCAGAAATCCATTGCGCCCCCAAGGCTCCAGAATGTTGAATGATTCGCCGCTGATCGAGTGGATCACGCCGGCATCAATCCTTCGCGGATGGCATATCGTGTCAGGACAACGCGGTCGTGAATTCCCATCTTCTGCATGATGCGGTATTTGTGGCTTTCAATAGCGCGCTCGGAGAGCATCATCAGCTTGGCGACCTCCTTAACGCTTTCCCCGCGGGCAAGATGTCGAAGGACTTGAATCTGCCGGAGTGTCAGGCCAGAGAAGAAAGACTGGGTCTTCACCACATACTGGCGGGATTCCCGGTCATAGTGGAGTCGTTCCCGGATTGCTTCCGAGAAAACGGTTTCGCCCTGAGCGATCTGACGAACTGCATCAACCACGTAACTGACCGCTTCCGTTTTCAGGAGGTATCCCCCGACCTTCAGCCGGACTCCAATGTCGATAAAGATGTCTGTGTTGTAGTTGGTAAAGAAAACGGTTCGTGTTGCAGGGAGCCGAGAGGCAATCTGTTCTGCCAGTTCAATCGCTCCTCGCCCCGGAAGCTCCAGATCCATCAACACCAAATCCGGGCGACGGTTCATGATTTCGAAAAAGGCTCGATCCGAGTGAGTGAAGGCTGCGATGACGTCAAACCCAGGAATCTGCTGAAAAGCCTGAGTCAGTGCTTCCAGAATGATGGGTTGCTCGTCAACAAGAATAATTTTTTGCGATGCAGGCATCAGGGCGCAATCTCCTGAGAAACGGATACCTGAAGCACATCTCACGAAAAGATGTGAATATTTGTTTGCTATCCAACATAGAGGTACTCTGAGCCAGAGTTTTCTCGCAAAAGTTGGATACTCCCCTTACGCAATATGCATCGTCCAGTTTTGCATCAATACATCACAAATGAATCAGTTTTGCTCAGTGAGGGGGTTTGTGACATAAGTTCAAGTACTATTTTATGTTGCGAAATAGTTCGCAGCTGACAGAAAATAAAAGTTGGCTTGTGATGCGGAATAAACTCCATCGGGTGCGTGTTTCCACTTCAGATCAGCAATTCGGTTACTGATCCATGGGCTGACTTGGTGAACTTTTATCGGGATCGTTTCTTATCTTCTTTTGCTAAAAAGAGTTCCGGTGAGATTGTCCTGTTCAGGGAACTGTCGGTCACGTTCACTCCTCCTGCTCGAATAGACGCAAAATTGAACACACCGATACCACCGGAAATTTCCGCACGATCACGGTAAATGTACTCAAGAACCTTTCGCCAGAGATGCCCGTCGAAGCTTAACCAGAAGACGGACCAGCTTGTTCATGGGGGCGAGTCAAACGTTGCCTGAATGCCGTAATTCTGTTCCATCTCAATCACAGATGATTCGTCTGCGTCCATTGCACCTGTCCGCTGGGAATTTCTTCATCGGTTTGGGCTGATTCAGCTTTCTGATTCGATCAGCCTGATCGACCTGCTGGAATTTGTTCTGTTCATTGTCTCGTGCTTCGTCGTGATTTTTCGCTCTGGCAAGTGAATACTGATCAGAATCAGTTTCGCTCCGGAATCTGAATGAATACCATGATTTGAAGAAATTCCCCGGGCGAAGAATCGGAAGCTTCGTCTGATCATTCGAATGTCCCAAGCCAGATCATCCGACCCATGAAAATCCACGAGTACCAGGCCAAAGCTCTTTTTGCTCAGGCTGGAATTCCCATTCCACGAGGTATTGTGATCAAGACCGCTGCAGAGGCAGCAGACGCTTACAAAGAGCTCGGCACCAAGGTTTGTGTCGTGAAGTCTCAGATTCATGCTGGGGGACGCGGTAAGGGGCGATTCATGGAGTTTCCCGAGCAGGCGGGTGTCGTGTTGGTGAAGTCCGCCGAAGAGGCTGTCGAGAATGCGAAACGCATGCTGGGCTCGACACTGGTCACGATTCAGACCGGCGAAGAAGGAAAGCAGGTCAACACGCTGTATGTCGAGCAGGGGCTGGACATCGCGAGAGAACTTTACTTCGCCATTGTGGTGGATCGCGAAGCTGGAATGCCGATGATCATTGCCTCTGGTGAAGGGGGAATGGCGATCGAAGAACTGGCTCATGAGCATCCGGAGAAGATCTTCCGCGAAGCGTACGATCCTGCCATTGGCCTCCAGCCCTATCAGGTTCGCAAGCTCAGCCGCGCACTGGGGCTTGATGCGGCTGCCCAGAAGTCTGCCAATACGTTCTTCCCGAAGCTTTGCGAGTTCTTCGTGAAGGCTGATGCAAGCATGGTGGAAATCAACCCGCTGGTGGTGACAGGAGACGGTCAGCTTCTGGCGCTCGATGCAAAGGTGACATTCGACGACAACGCTTTGTTCCGTCATAAGGATTTCCTCGAACTGCGCGATCTGAGCGAAGAAGATCCTGCTGAAATTCAGGCTGCCAATACGGGTCTCAGCTATGTCAAGCTGGACGGGAACATTGGTTGTCTTGTGAACGGTGCTGGTCTGGCCATGAGCACGATGGACCTGATCAAGCTTCACGGCGGCGAACCGGCCAACTTTCTGGATGTGGGAGGAGGTGCCAACGTCGATCAGGTGACAGAGGCCTTCCGGATTATCCTTGCAGACAAGAATGTGAAGGCCATCCTCGTCAATATTTTTGGCGGGATTATGAAGTGTGATACGATTGTGGAAGCCCTCCTGACGGCTTACGACAAGATCGGAATTACTGTTCCGCTGGTCGTTCGACTGGAGGGAACCAATGTGGAACTGGCTCGGGAAATGCTGGCGAAGTCCGGCAAACAGATCACCACTGGAGTCGATTTGACAGATGCTGCCAGGAAAGTGGTTGCCCTGCTGAACGCTTAAGGCAGTCATCCATGAATCGAGTCAGGGAATGACAGCGGCGTATTTTGTGTGAACCGGTCGGAACGTCCGACCGGGATTCTCTTCCGTCAGAATTGCACAGGGATTCCGTTCTCTTGCAAGCGAGGTCCCGATGTCCGTTTCTGTCTCCTGCCAAAAGTCTGTTGTTGGACTCATAGCGACAACCCTCCTCATCGTCGGGGGGTTGTTTCTTTATACTACTGGGTCTCCCACTTCTCTTTCCGGGGCGGAACCCTCCTCTCCGTCTGCGGGACCTGACGGGGTCGTACTGACAACCCCGGAAATGTCCGCCGAGATCACCGGGGCGCTGCGTGAGATCCACGAGAAAATGTGGAAAGACCTCCGTCCGGAGGACAACGCCGTTGTCTGGCTGATGGTGATTTATGGGGACGATGCACTTGAGCCCCCCCTTCATGATGCAACGCTTGAGATTCTTGGAATCAAGTCGCTCCCCCCTTCTTCTCCACTGTTCGTTCCGGTCCTGGACTTCGTGAACTCTTTGGAGGACGTCCCCAGCAGCGAAGCGGAACTTCGCGCTGCCGAACTGGAAGAACGGCTGCTCTGGGCTGGGGGTGAACCATGGAATGCGGAACTGAACGCCCATTTGAAGGGGTATCTGGAGGCGAATCGTGACACGCTGGAAATGCTGACGCAGGCATCCTTGCGTCCACGGTATTTTGCTCCTCTGCTGGCTCCAGAGCTTCCGTCCCGATTGATGTCCGCATCGCTTGTGGTTGAGCGGAGACTCCCCTTCCTTGGGAGAATGCTGGCAGCCCGGGCAATCATGCGCTTTGATGCCGGTGACTTTGACGGTTGTCTGAGTGATCTGATGACCGGGCACCGAATCGCCAATCTGCTGGCGTATGGATCTCCGTTTGATGTTTCTGTGGCCAAGGCACAGGTGATCGATGCGCTCATCTTCAATGCGGAGAAGGTGATCGTTGAATCCGGAAAACTGACAGAGGACCAGATCGAGAAGTTCCGTAAGGCTCTCGCTGATTTGCCGCCGTTTCCGCCGATTGCTCAGGCGGCCGACCTGGGAGAGCGCGCTATCCTGCATCAGGAGATTGAACTACTGCAGCAGGATGAGGATTCTCGCATTGGCTTTTTTGAAGACAGTCATGCGAAGGCCACCCCCGCAAGTCAGGCCAAAGCGCTACTGGCGATTGACTGGAAACTCGCCAAAGAAGGGGCCGATGACGTTCAGAATCAGATTGTGAAAGCCCTCGCCACGCGGGATCGTTCTCAACAGAATGAATTGTTCGATCAGCTCGATCGTGACTATTCGGAGTGGGAGTCGTCTGCGGATCTGAAGTCTGAACAATTCACCGAAGAGATCAAAATAGACTTGAAAGGACTCAGTCGATGGGTTGGAAAGAACATGGCCATGTCGCTGCGTCCGCTTTATCGTCAGCGTCGAAACGCAGAAGACCGTCAACTCTCGAGAAGAACGATGATTCAGCTGGCACTGGCTCTGGAGGGTTGGCAACGGAAGGAAAAATCATTCCCCACTCAGCTTGATGAGCTGGTTCCGAGTCAATTTAGTTCGATCCCACTGGATGCCTGCACAGACGCTCCATTTGTGTATCGCCGTGTGTCAGACACTGAAGCGACTCTGATGAGCCTTGGCACGAATCAACAGGATGATGCGGGAATGAATTTCAATGACGATGTGATCATCAGACTGAAATAGAATTTCAGATTCGTCAATGAGTTGATTGTCATTATCGCTGAAACGCATCCGGAAACGATTTCAACTACGAGAGGGCATTATGACGTTTAATCGACGACAGTTTCTGCAGGCTGCCACCTTGGCTGCGTTGTCCAGTGGAGTTCCATTGGGAAATGCGCAGAAATCATTCGCAGCAAGTTCCGGCTCTGATCTGAAACTCGGGTTGGTGACCTATCAGTGGGGGAAGGATTGGGACATTCCGACATTGATCAAGAACTGTACGGAAGCGGGCTTCGGAGGAGTGGAACTCCGGACGGAGCACAAACATGGCGTGGAACTCCATTTGTCTCCTGCCCAACGGGCCGAAGTTCGTAAACAGTTTGAAGATTCTCCCGTCGCGATTGTGGGGTTGGGAACGACCTGCGAATACCATTCGCCTGACCCGGAAGTGGTGAAGAAAAATATTGAAGAAACGAAGGCCTGGATCCGACTCTCTCATGAGGTCGGTGGAACCGGAGTCAAGGTTCGCCCCAATGGGCTTCCATCAGAAGTTCCGGTGGAAAAGACTGTCGAGCAGATTGGACGGGCCCTGAATGAAGTAGCAGCCTACGCTCAGGAATTTGGACAGGACGTTCGCGTCGAAGTACATGGAAAAGGAACGCAGGAAATTCCGGTCATGCATCAGATTATGCAGGTGGCCGATCATAAAAACGCAGTCGTCTGCTGGAACTGCAACAAGACGGATCTGGCGGGAGCAGGGCTGGCGGCCAACTTCAAGCTGCTGCAGGACAGGATTCGCACCGTTCACATTCATGATCTCACCGTGAATCAGTATCCATGGGAAGAGCTCTTCACATTGCTCAAGCCCCTGCAGTGGCCGATCTGGACCCTGATTGAAGAAGGCCAAATCCCCAAGGATAAGGATATTGTGACAGCGATGAAGCAGAATCGAGAGGTCTGGGAGAAGCTGGTCGCTCAATAGTCGGAAGTCCCATCGCTTTAGCGCGGGAAGCTGTGCTATGGTTCGGGATGAGAATCGAACACTGGTTTGCAGGAAATATCAATGCGCACATCGAATCCGGTACTGAACGCCAATACGTTTGCCCAGTATGATGATGCTGCCTACTTGCCATCGAATGCGATGACAGTCAGCGGCACAGCGAACAAGACCCTGATGCTCCTGGGGCTTGTCATGGCAGGCGCCTTTTTGAACTGGTCTCTGTTTACCCAGCAAAGCCCGGCAGTGATGCCGCTGATGATTGGTGGGGCGATCGGTGGAGCTATTGTCGCGTTGATCACCGTGTTCAAACCTGTGTGGTCTCCCTTCACTGCTCCTGTTTATGCACTGCTGGAAGGGTTGCTCCTTGGCGGGTTGTCCGGAGTGCTCAATGCTCAGTATCCCGGGATTGCCTTTCAGGCAGTCTGCCTGACCTTCGGGACGCTGTTTTCATTGATGTTGGCCTATCAAAGCGGATGGGTCCGGGCGACGGCCAAAGTGAGGGCTGGAATTATTGCAGCGACTGGAGCAATTGCCCTGCTGTATCTGGCCATGCTTGTCATGAGCTTCTTCAACATGAAGATCCCGTTCATCACGGGAAATGGTCCATTGAGCATCGGCTTCAGCGTGATTGTTGTCATCATCGCGGCAGCGAATCTGATTCTTGATTTTGACTTCATCGAGCAAGGAGCAGCTCAAGGGGCTCCGAAATATATGGAGTGGTATGGGGCCTTCGGACTTCTGGTGACACTGGTCTGGTTGTACATCGAAATCCTGCGGCTGTTGTCGAAGCTTCGTAGCCGCGACTGAATCGGCGGGGAGCTTGAAGCAGGCCCGAGATTCAGACAGCATTTTGCTCAGAATCAAAGAGACGTCCCGGTGATGTTCATCGGGACGTTTTTTTGTGCGCTTCGCTAACGAACAGGCACGGTTCCGCACATGACTCTTTCTGCGTCATGAGGACCAGTTTGGTAACTGTTACAAAGTTGCAGCGATCCAATTGAAAATTCGACCAAGCCTTATTGACCGTTTTGGTGCAAATCAGAAGAATCCCCGCACCTCGCTGAGACCACTCCGGTGTCAGCAAATCAACAACTGAACGTGTTGGAAATCAAGTACTTGCTGCAACGGCAAGTACAGCCTTCGGGCGGGTTTCCATTGTGAACTCCGTCAAGGAAGACGCAGCCCGGTCCCAATCGGGTTGTGGGGCAGGATGCCCCATTTTTCCTCATGTTAACCCCCCTTCGTCAACCTGGACTCGTAAGCATTCGCTCGCTGATCCCCTCAGCCAGTTTTGTCGGATGTGCAGATATCAGTGTTTCCGCTGTGACTGAACATTCGCAGGACTGTACACCAGGTTGCCTGTTTGCTGCTTTGCCGGGCACTCGCACACACGGCAGAGAGCATGTGAAACAAGCCCTTCTAGGCGGGGCCGCGGCGATCCTCTCAGATCGTCCCCTTGCCGAAATTGCACTTCCCCAATGCATCGTCCCTGATGCACGTCAGGTTTATGGTCGCCTTTGTCACGGACTGTATGCCTTCCCCTCCCAGCGACTGGGAGTAGCGGGGGTGACGGGTACCAACGGGAAAACGACCACAACCTGGATTTTGAGGTCCCTTCTCCAATCTGCCTCACGTCCGACCGGCGTCATCGGGACGATTGAATACACCGACGGCTTTCAATCGCAGCCCTCCTCACTCACCACCCCCGATCCCCTCACCATGGCCCGGGTCCTGGCAGCGATGCGAGACCGTCAGACCACGCATGCCGCGATGGAGCTCTCCAGTCATGCCCTGAAGCAGGGACGGGCTGCCGGGCTCCTTCTGGATGTTGGAATTGTGACCAACATCACACAGGATCATCTGGACTATCATGAGAGTTTCGATGATTACCTGAACAGCAAAGCCCGAATCTCGACACTTCTTAAACCGGGTGGAGTACTGGTACTCAATGCGGATGATCCTCATTGCCGCACACTCAGGGAGCGGGTTCACTCCCAGACGGATGTCTGGACATTTGGCATTGAGAACGAGGCCGATGTCACCGCTTCTGATATTCACCTGTCCCCCGAAGGGACCCGCTTTCGCCTTCACTTCCGGGCCGGGTCAATCGAGTGCCGAACCTCATTGACCGGGCTGCACAACATCAGCAACTGTCTGGCAGCAGCAAGTGCTGCACTTCACTTCGGGCTCAGCCTTGAGCAGATTGCGAATGGATTCGAGAAGACAGCGGATGTCCCCGGTCGTCTGGAAAAAGTGAACTGCGGGCAACCCTTTCAGGTTTATGTCGACTACGCCCATACGGATGATGCTCTTCGGAGAGTGATTGCTTCGGTCCGGGCCGTGACCAAGGGTCGAGTGATTCTGGTCTTTGGAGCAGGAGGAGATCGTGATCGCTCCAAGCGCCCGTTAATGGCCAGGGCAGCCTGTGCGGCGGATCATGTGATCCTCACCAGCGACAATCCCCGTTCGGAAGATCCGCTTCAGATTATCCACGAGATACTGGCAGGTTTTGCCGGCTCGGCGATCGTTCCGGCGGTCGAAGTGAATCGAGAGTACGCCATTCATCAGGCCATTGAATCCGCCCAACCTGGGGATGCTGTCATCATTGCCGGGAAGGGGCATGAGAAAGTCCAAATACTTGGCGACCGCCGCATCCGGTTTGATGATGTGGAAGTTTGTCAGGAAGCTCTGAGGGCGCGCCCGCACATCCTTCAGGGAATGCATGTCCATCCGGAGATCGTTCCGGTTTGAAAGAGGTTTCTTCTGTCTCCTGACCCCACGGCCCGGAAAGAACTTGCAGGTGTCGCTGTCAGGACTGTTTCTGTCTACTGTGATTCAAGAGTAATTCATGCAGTCGATCTCCCTTCAGGACCTGATTGCAGTGACCGGTGCTGTTCCGGTGGCACTCCCAGACCTGACTCTTCCGGTTCGGAGGTTCGAAATTGATTCCCGCCGGATTCAACCCGGCGATTTGTTCTGGGCTCTGGAAGGGAATCGTCAGGATGGACACAAGTTCGTCAAGCAGGCCTTAAGCCAGGGAGCGGTGGCAG
Source organism: uncultured Planctomicrobium sp. (assembly GCA_938015865.1). Classification (GTDB taxonomy): domain Bacteria; phylum Planctomycetota; class Planctomycetia; order Planctomycetales; family Planctomycetaceae; genus Planctomicrobium. The sequence goes on along the minus strand of CALLWY010000013.1, from coordinate 9,663 downwards.
CGGTTGTTGAAGCAGAGAAGGCATCCCGCATCAATGGCCCGCGTCTGGAAGTCGAAAACACGATGCTGGCGTTCTGGCAGGTTGCCAACTGGTACCGCAATCGCTTCGATGCACTTGTGATTGGCGTGACTGGAAGCGTAGGGAAGACCACAACCCGGCGCATGGTAACATCAGTCCTGTCCACGCGGTTTGCCGGGATCGAAAGTATTCAGAACTTCAACAACCGGTTTGGAGTTCCCCTCAGTCTGTTCCAGCTGGAACCGCATCATGAATTCGCCGTGATCGAACTTGGAGCATCGAAGGTTGGTGAAATCGATGCCCTCGCGACGATTGCTGAACCTGAGTTGGGTGTGATCACCACACTCGGACCCGCTCATCTGGATGAGTTTGGGACACTCGAAAACATCGTCCGAACAAAAGGGGAGTTGCTCGAGAACCTCCCATCATCAGGGTTCGCGATTCTGAACGGGGACGACAAACTCATTCGTCAGCTTGCGGAACGATCCCCCTGTCCTGTGATCTTTGCCGGGGAACGAGACCACAACGACATCCGCGCGGATCATGTCATCCATCTGGACCAGAAGCTGATCTTCACAGTGGACGGTTCTTCGTTCGAAGTGAATGCCACCGGACGGCATCATCTGACCTCAGCCATTCTGGCGGTCGCTGTTGGACGGCAGCTTGAACTCACCGACAGCGAAATTGCACTCGGATTGAGTCAATATGTTCCGGCCCCCGGGCGGTGCCAGACGCTGAAGATCGGTGAATGGACCGTCATTGATGACACCTACAACGCCAACCCGCTTTCGATGTCGGCAGCGTGTCACATCCTTCGGGACTGGCAGGGAGACGGAAAGAGAATTCTCGTTTCGGGGGACATGCTTTCGCTCGGGGAGTGGAGCCCGGACTTTCATCGACTATTTGGTGAAGAAGCAGCCCGTTCAAAACTGAACCGGTTTATCGCCGTCGGCTCTCAGGCAGCCATTGTCGCAGGGAGTGCGCGCAAGCATGGCATGGATGCCGGCTGCCTGGGAGTCGCGCGCGATCACGATCTGGCGCTGATGCTGCTGGATTGCTGGCTGGAAGCGGGAGATGTTGTTCTCGTGAAAGGGTCCCGCGACATGAAGATGGAAGCGATTGTCGAAGGGCTTAAACGGTTGGCCAAACAGCAGGACCCGACTCAGGTCTCCGATTCAAAGGCGGCATAACGCGGACATGATCGGACTTGCGGAGCGAAGGTGATGTATGAATCCACTCCGTATTGCTGTCGAACGATTGTGACCTTGGGCCTCCCTCACAAAACTTCTGCGAAATTTCCGATTTCCGTTCTCCTGTCTGATCCAAGCGATGTTTCCCTGGCTGCTCCACTATCTGCAACCGCTCACTGAGGGCATGGAACAGCATGTCTCTGGGGATTCGCGTGTCTTTCTGACCGCCCGCATTGCGATGTCAGCGCTGACGTCGTTTTTGCTGGCGATTCTGGTAGGACCGATTGCAATTCGATGGTTGCGGAAGCACTGTGGAGAACGGATTGATAGTGCGTCGGAGACTCTCAACAGGCTTCACGCCAACAAGAAAGACACCCCATCCATGGGGGGGCTGTTCATCATGGCCTCGGTGGTGGTCTCGACGCTTCTCTGGGGGAACCTGCAAAACTCCTATGTGCAGATGGGATTGTTTGTCGCGATCACCTTTACCGTACTGGGGGCCATGGATGACTGGATCAAGATCCGCACAACGCGCCGAGGGCTGAAGGCCCGGGAGAAACTCGCGGTTCAGTTTCTTCTCTCGGGAGTTGTCGCGGTCTGGTTCTATTTTGTGCAGAAGAATGTCGAGAACGGCCTGAATCTGGTCTGGCCTGTTGGATCATGGGTCTGGCCGATGGGGATACTGATGATTCCCTGGGCTGCGTTTGTCATGACCAGCACGTCCAATGGGGTGAATCTGACCGATGGTCTTGATGGACTGGCAACAGGATGCGCGGTCTTCACAGGGAGTGCATTTGTCGCACTGACCTATCTGGCGGGGCACCATTCACTGGCCCAGTATCTGAACATTCCCTTCATGCCCGGGTCAGGTGAATTCAGCATTGTGGTCGGGGGACTCGTCGGTGCCCTGTTGGGATTTCTGTGGTTCAACTGCCATCCCGCTCAGGTCTTCATGGGAGATACCGGAGCTCTACCGATCGGAGCACTTCTTGCGCTGGCCGCACTCGTGACGCGGCAGGAGGTCCTGCTCGTCGTCATTGGGGGAGTCTTTGTGATTGAGACCCTGAGTGTGATCCTCCAGATCAGTTGCTATCGCCTGACCGGGAAACGCCTGATTGCCTGTAGTCCGCTACACAATCACTTCGTTTTCCGCGGGATGCACGAAATCAAGATCGTGACACGATTCTGGATCGTCTCAGCACTGCTGGCCATTCTGGGGATGGTCAGTCTGAAACTTCAGTGACCCCAATGAGGACGATTTCTCCGGCAATCTCTCGGGAAACGCCCTACTCCTATCGAAGCATCTCGTACTTCTTCATCTTGTTGTAGAGAGTCACCCGGCTGATCCCCAGTTCTCTCGCTGTTCGAGTCCGGCTGAAATTGTTCTTGAACAGGGTCTGCTCGATGATCTCTTTTTCCGTCAGTGAAACCTGCTTCCCGAGCGACTGGTCCGGGACTGTTGTCACCACTCCCAACTGAACACTGGGGTCATTGGTTGGTCCCACCCGACCGGATAGCAGATGCGGAGGAAGGGAATCCTTGGTCAGGACGCCATTGCGGCAGTAAATCACCGCCCTTTGAATGACGTGTTCCAGTTCGCGGACGTTCCCCGGCCACGGATAGGAAAGAAGGGCATCCAGTGCGGAGTCATCGATCCGGTGAATCTGGATGTTGTGCTTCTGCGAGAAACGGGTGATGAACTTCTTCGCCAGCGGAATGATGTCCATCTTGCGCTTCCGCAAAGGGGGAATCTCGAACTTCAGCATATTCAGGCGGTAATAAAGGTCGGGACGAAACCGGCCTTGCTCGACCAGCGGTTCCAGGTCGAGGTTACTGGCGACGACCAGCCGCGCCTGCGACCGTAGCGTGACGTTGGAACCAACCGGTTCGAACTCACCCGTTTCGATGACTCGAAGAAGTTTGACCTGCTGTTCGGGGCCAAGGACATCGATTTCATCCAGCAGCATTGTCCCTTTTCGAGCGGCGACAAACTTTCCTTCCTTGTCCGCATGAGCACTGGTGAAAGATCCCTTGGTGTGCCCGAAGAGTTCGCTTTCAATCAGTTCTCGGGGGAGTGCTCCGCAGGCGATATGCAGGAATGGTTCATTCCTGCGAGGGCTGGCTTCGTGAATCAGATTGGACAGGAAGGTCTTCCCTGCTCCTGTTTCGCCGATGAGCAGAATGGTCACATCGTGGCTGGCAGCGATCATCAGATCGTCCAGCATCCTCTTTAGTTCAGGCGACCGGGTTTCGAAACGTCGGGTCACCCCTTCAAAGACGGTTTCCCCAAACGTTTCACGGCCGGAATCGCGGAGTGTTTCACGAATCACTCCTGGGCTGGGGGGCACAGCTAATTCAGAGGACGTTGTCTCCTTTGTCTTCTGAAGAAGATCGAGGCACTGGGCGGCCAGAAGCTGTGCATCGACAGGTGTCTGATACAGATGGACCCTTTCGAGGTCCGCCTGCTGCTGAATGAACTCAGGAACCATGTCGCGGAGCAGGATGATCACGGCGGCTTCGGGGCACCGATTTAGAACGGATTCCAGAATCTGGACCGCCGACAGTCCCCCATCACTCATGAACCTCAGATCCATGAGAACCAGATCCGGTCGCTCCGGCCCGATGAAATGGACGATGTGATTCAGGTTTGTGGTTAGCTGAAGAGAGAGTGAGTTCCCGAGACGTTCTCCGAGGTCCCGTCCCAGTCGTTCATCAGCAGTAGCAACAACAGCGCGCGGCGTACGATTCAATGGCATGGTTCCGGTCACGTTCTTGTGAGAGCCCCTGCCTGAGTCAGCTGCAAGGGGCTGGGCCTCAGGTGGGTTAAACGTGTTTCAAATCATTCACGATTTGTGAATGACACCGTGAACTTCAAATGTGATGCCATTGAACGAGGCGAATGTTCTCCTTCTTGACGTAATTGTTGTGCCACAAACAGAATGCAGAAATGTTAAGGGCTTGTAACACCAGAGAAAGAACAGCTCTCTGTTGTTGAAAGGCATCACACCTCCCTGTTGCATGATGCTGAAAGGCAACGTGCGATCCCCGCTGTGATGCCTCACTCAGGCGTTAATGACCCCCCGGAGGACATTCATTTGTGAGGCGGCCCGTTCTTCGACAAAGGCCATCGCCTTTTTGACCTTTTCCTGAGCGGCGCCGTAGTCCCGATGAATCCCCATCAGAATTTCGAACATCTTTTCGGCCGGGGTGCTGTCGAACTCCGGAGCCCATTCCTCCAGTCCAATATCCTTGAACATCCAGCACTTCGGAGAGTGAAACTCTGAGAAGGTGTGCATCATCGGCGTCCCCACGGCAAGAGCCATAATCGGGGTGTGAGGCTCATGGCAAATGACGGTATGAGCCCGCGCGAAGAAGGAGCAGGCCTCGTCCGCATTCCAAAACTCATCGAAGTTGACGACATGCTTTTTCAGATCGTCTGGCAGAGGGTCGTAAACAAACTTCTTGTTGTACTCCATCTCCTTATAGACCTCGGGGGCAATGACCGCCTTTCCACCGGTCTCTTTGACCCACATGGCGATGAGATCCTGATAAACCTTCCCGCGTCTGGTGTCGTCCGCAATGTTTTCCGGAGTCGGATGAAGCGGGTTGAGCTTTTGAGGGCGCTTGTCGTCCACGCCGGGACTGGTCGGGGAATGTGTCCGTAACTGGAGCGTGATGAACTTCTTTTCTTCCAGTCCGTGCTTCTTCATCCGAGCGAGGGCCTTCTCCTCATCCCGGACATCGATTCCGAAGCAGCCATCCGGGGCGAACTCCAGAACAGGAGGATTGACGCCCGCATCTTTCAGCGTCTGAAGAGACTTGGAATCGCGGCAGTAGATAAATGCTGCGGTATTGAGCAGGGCAATCCGCTGTTCGGCCCCCTTCCCGGTCACCATGTCCGGGAAATAGGACTGCCCCTGAAGTCCCCACGGCTTGCCGATTTGCGAGCAGTATTTCATGAAATCGGTCGACTGCCCCATCCCCGGGCCGCGGAGAAAGAAGTCCGACCGGTCGATGGCTTCCTGAACAGGCCCCCCTTTTTCCGAAAGTGACCCTTTGACAATTTCCACCTTCGGAAATCGTTTCTTCAGCATCGCATCCACTTGGGGAGTGGTATTCATCGCCCAGAGGATGATCTTCACATCGGGAAGATGTTGTTCGAGAAAACGGAGTGTGCCGGGAGTGTGACCAATGTCCCCAATATTCTTCACCGCCCAGGCACATTGCAGCAAAACAGTCTTCTGGCGTTTTGAACTGGGCCACGCATGTGCCTGAGTCAGGATCAATGGAACTGCTCCTGCTCCCAGGACCAGCGTGGAACGTTTTAGAAAGCTGCGACGTGTCAACATGGCAAATCAACCGTTCATTATCAGGAAGAGGCAGGAATTCCGCGTGAAAGAGAGACGCGGCCCGGTGCGCATCCACCCATCTAGTTTCTCTGTGTTCCCACGAAACTGTCAACACGCACATCGCGTTCCGCCTCTTGTGAAGGTGGAGACGGATTGGAATCTCGCGTCCTCGATGGGATCGCCTTATGATGAAGGACTGTTGCCCCGTTACGTTGGAATCTCACTCTTCAGTCTGACTCCCCCATGAAAATCGCTCTGGTCCAAATCAATCCCCTTGTTGGTGATCTGACAGGGAATCGGCGTCTGATCGAAGAGGCGGTGCAGCAGGCCCGTTCCGCCGGAGCGAATCTGGTCGTCACCTCCGAACTGGCGCTGAGTGGCTATCCTCCCAAGGATCTTCTCGCCCGGGATGGATTCGTCGCAGCCTGCGAGGAGCACCTCGAAAAGCTGGCCCGACTAACCGATGATGACTTTGGGATTCTGGTGGGGCATCCCGGACATCACAGCTGCGGAACTGGAACTCTGGCGAATTGCGCCAGTCTGCTCCACAGTGGACGCATTGCAGCGACGGTTCAAAAGACGCTTCTTCCAAACTACGACGTTTTTGATGAAAAGCGCTATTTTCAGCCCACCGACAGGATTGAGCCCGTTGAATTCCTCGGGCACCGGCTGGGAGTTCATATCTGCGAAGATGCCTGGTGGGGAGAGGATGAGACCTTTTATCACTGCCCCCCCAGCCGGCTCCCTGATCCCGTACAGGTGCTGGCGGAGAAGGGGGTCGACCTGTTCATCAATCTCTCCGCAAGCCCCTACGAATATGGAAAAGTCGAGCGCCGGTGCAATTTGACCCGTCGACACATTCAGCGTTATCAGCGGCCATTTCTCTTCGTGAATCAGGTCGGGGGGAATGATGACCTTGTCTTTGATGGTCATAGCTTCGTCATGAATGCGGCTGGTGAACTGGTCCTGATGGCGGCCGGATTTTCGGCGGACATGAAGATCATTGACACCGACGCGCTTCCCTCCCCGATCCCCGAGCCGAAATTGCGCCGGGAAGAAGAGCTGCTACAGGCCCTGACGCTCGGGTTACGGGACTACATGCGCAAGTCCGGGTTTACCGACTGTGTACTCGGTCTGTCCGGGGGAATTGACAGCGCTCTGGCCGCCTGCGTGGCCGCCAGAGCCGTCGGGGCGGAACATGTTCATGGAATCCTCATGCCGAGCCGGCACAGTAGTTCACACAGCATTGACGATGCCCGACGTCTCGCGGAGAAGTTGGGGATTCACTGGTCAATTATCCCGATCGACGCGGTCCACAAGGCATATGAGGGGCTTCCCGATTTGGGTGACGATCTGTCATCGGAACCCGGAGGACTGGCAGACCAGAATCTGCAGGCACGCATCCGGGGGGGAATTGTCATGACTCGCAGCAACCGGCATAACTGGATTGCGCTGGCAACCGGAAACAAAAGCGAACTGGCGGTCGGCTACTGCACCCTTTACGGAGACATGTGCGGGGGATTTGCGGTTCTGAGTGATCTCTATAAACGGGATGTCTATGCCATCTCGCGATTCATCAATGAAGATGCGGGAGATGAAATCATTCCGTGGAGCACCATTGAAAAGGCTCCGAGTGCGGAACTCGCCCCCAACCAGTTCGATCAGGATACCCTTCCCCCCTACCCTATTCTGGATGCCATCCTGTATGGGCTGATCGATGAGGAGCGATCCCCTGCAGATCTGGCGAAAGAATTTCCGAGCGAGACCGTTCTCTGGGTTGTCCGGCGACTTGATCGCAACGAATTCAAACGACGTCAGATGCCTCCGGGAATCAAATTGTCCCAGCGGGCGTTCGGCAGCGGGCGACGGATGCCAATGGCGGCACGAGGATTCGACGGAATGGAATCATCCGGCTGATCCCTGCTCCAAGGGAGTGTCGAGGTCGTTTGTCGCGCACTCTGTTTTTCGCCTCTGGAACGCCAGAGGATCATGAGATGCTCTCTCGTTATCGCTTCAGGTCGATTGCCTGAAGAATCCGGTCAACCGCATCGGAGCGATTCAGTACGTAGAAGTGAATTCCCGGGACACCGGAGGCGATCAGTTCACGGCATTGCTGGATCGCGAATTCGACGCCGATGTCAAACTGGGCCTGCTTGTCGTCCTGAGCTGCTTCCAGTTGGGAGTACAGTTCATCCGGGAAATCGGTCCCGCACATCGTGACGATGCGCTGAATGCGGGCAAACTCAGTGATTGGCATGATCCCCGGGACGATCGGGACCTGAATTCCCGCTTCGCTAGCCCGGTCGCGAAACCGCCAGTAGTGATCATTGACAAAAAAGAGCTGGGTGAAGACCGCGTCCGCCCCGGCATCCACTTTCTGCTTTAAATTCGCCAGATCGAGTTCCAGGCTGGGTGCTTCCTGATGTTTTTCCGGATAACCGGCCACACCAATCCCGGTGTCGGGGAAGTGTTTGCGAATGAGTGACACCAGCTCATTCGCGTTTTTGAAGCCCCCTTCAACCGCCCGGAACTCCTTCTCACCGGCTGGCGGGTCTCCCCGCAGGGCCATGATATTTCGAATTCCATAGGAATGAACTTCCGTGAGCCATTCCAGCAGTTCGGCTTGAGTCGCTCCGACGCAGGTAAAGTGAGCGGTGGCCACTTGTCCGAATCGATCCTGAAGTGTCCGGCAAATCTCCACCGTTCGAGTCCGGGTGCTTCCCCCCGCTCCATAGGTACAGGAGACAAATGCCGGTCTGTGAACCGACAGCTTTTCAAGGTGCTCGAAAAGCAGTTCATCGCCCTGTGCGGTCTTGGGGGGAAAGATTTCGAACGAAAGTCCGAATCCACGGGAATAAACGTCTTTAATACGCATGTGCCAGGTATGAACCGCCAAAAGTCAGGGAGTGGGCCACCGGGGAAAACGTCAGGAGACCTGCTGGGCCACGGGTTGATCAATCAGCTCATAATAGACATTTCGCTGGCGGGGAATGAACCCTGCATCGGAAATGCATCGCCGGATCTGATCGAGAGAGAGATGGAACGTGGTTCCGGCCTGTGACACAACATTTTCTTCGATCATCAGACTTCCCATGTCATTCGCTCCGAAGAAGAGGGCCAGCTGACCGATCTTCTCTCCCTGAGTTACCCAGGACGATTGAATGTTGGGAATGTTATCGAGGTACAGCCGCGCCACCGCCTGAGTCTTGAGATATTCAAAGGCTCCGACTGGGGGAAGAACCGACATGTCGACACCCCCCTTGCGGCCATTTTCGGCATCGCGACCAAACCAGGGAGCGACTTCCGGTGGCTGAAGTGTCCAGCAGATGAATGCGGTGAAGCCGCCGGTTTCATCCTGCTGGGTACGGAGGCGGTCCAGATGTTCGATTCGCTCCTCAAGGGTCTCGATATGGCCGAACATCATGGTGCAGGTACTTTTCCCGCCCAGTTGATGCCAGATTCTGTTCACTTCCAGCCACCCATCCGTGAGCACCTTCCCACGCGTGATTTGCGATCGGACCCGGTCGACAAGGATCTCACCCCCTCCTCCGGGAAGGCTCCCAAGTCCTGCCTCCATCAGCCGCTTCAGAACGGTTTCCAGTGGGAGCTTGCTCACCTTATGAAAATGCCAGAGCTCCGGAGGGCTGAAGCCGTGGATATTCACCTGCGGGAACTTCTTCTTGATCCCCCGCAGCATCTCCTCGTACCACTCCAGAGGAAGTTGGGGATGGAGTCCCCCCTGCATCAGGATCTGATCGCCACCGAGATCGACCGTTTCCTGAATCTTCTGGTGCAGGGCCTCTTCCGTCAGAACGTAGGCTTCCGCATGGCCGACAGGACGGTAAAACGCACAGAAATCGCAGACCGCAGCGCAGACATTCGAGTAGTTGATGTTGCGGTCGATGTTGTAGGTCCGATACGGCTCCGGATGAAGCCGGTTGGTGACCGCATTGGCGGCGGCCCCCAGCGCCGTCAGGTCGTGACTTTTCAGAAGTGCCAGACCTTCGTCGGGGGTCAGTCGTTCACCGGCGACCGCTTTTTCAAGGATGGAGGCAACGCTGGAGGAGGCTGGAGAGATCATGGAATTTTTCTGAAAACGTGGCGAG
>CALLWY010000012.1 GCA_938015865.1 uncultured Planctomicrobium sp. | reverse complement strand
CGCCCCCGCAGCCACAGCTGCCCGGGAAATAAACGGGACCATCGCACGGTTCCCCCCTGTCGTACTTCCCCCCGGTCGTTGAACGCTGTGAGTGGCATCAATGCAAACGGGGCACCCCATCGCCTGCATGGTCGGGATACAGGTCATGTCATTGATCAGTCGACCGTAACCAAACATGGTCCCGCGATCGGTCAGCAGGACCCGATTGGTCCCTGCTTCCCGGCATTTATTGACCACATGGATGATGTCCTCCGGGGCGATGAACTGCGGCTTCTTCACATTCACGATGCCGTCGTGATCTCTCGCCGCCACCGCGATGGCGTTGACCAGATCGGTTTGCCGCGCCAGAAATGCCGGGACCTGAAGAATCCGGCAGACCTTCGCTGCCGGGGCAGCCTGCTCGGGGGTGTGGATATCTGTTGTGACGGGAAGACCCGTCTGCTCGCGAACGCGGGCAAGAATCTCAAGCCCCTTTTCAAGTCCGGGGCCACGAAAGCTGCTGTAGCTGGTGCGATTCGCTTTGTCGAAGCTCGATTTGAAGACAATTTGCCAACCGCGTCGGGAGGCAATCTCTGCAATTCGCGACGAGGTCTCCTGAATCAACTCCTCAGATTCGATGACGCATGGCCCCACTATGAATAGCAGCGGCTTTCCGGTCCCACACTCGAACTGATCGACCTGAAGTTGATTGGTCATGGCGGACATCCTGCTTCGCAGCTCCCTCAAAATCCCTTCGTGGTGAATTCTCCAGACGGCAGAGTATCTGAAAAATTCCCCGATGCGGATAGAGGACTCTACCGGGGCAATTCCTGCCAGCCTGGTCTCATTTAAGCGAACACAAATCGGTCTCCGGGCAGACCGATGAAGGCGGAGATGTCTCTATTGAACTGGGAATGCTTCCCACCCGGAGCTTTTCAACTGCCACCTATAGAAACGGGACCGGAGCGAGCCCCTCAAACTTGGCCAGTCCCGTCGGCTAGGCAGCGGAACAGTCGCGTAGCAGTGCAATCCAAAAGAGTGGCCCAAGCAGCTCTCCAGCTGTGATGAGTTACAGATCCCGTGCGTGTGCTGGGAGGGTTTCAGAGAGATTGCCCCCCGATCAGTCAGCAAAAGCACACACCAGTAGCGCCGGTTGAGCTGCCCTGACCTCAGTCCGGTGCGGTTCAACCGGCGTTTCTGCGGATCGCTTCTCCAGAATGCTCACGGAGACGACGGTTTCAGCTTGTCCTTGAACTGCTTGCGGAACTTGTTCACCTTCGGGCGAATGACCATCTGGCAGTAGGGGGCATCGCTGTGCTGATCGAAATAATTGTGATGGTAGTCTTCCGCCTCATAGAACTTCACAAATGGCTCAATGGTGGTGACGATCGGCGACTTCCAGATTTTGGCCTCGTTCAGCTGCTTGATGTACTCTTCCGCGATCTTCTTCTGCTCCTCATTGTGAGGGAAAATCACAGACCGGTACTGGGTACCGACATCGTTCCCCTGCCGGTTCAGCGTGGTCGGATCGTGGGTCTGGAAAAAGACCTCAAGCAGTTCCTCGTATTTGATCTTCTCGGGGTCAAACACGATCTGAATGACCTCAGCATGTCCCGTCGTTCCCGTACAGACCTGGCGGTAAGTCGGGTTCTCGACATGCCCTCCCGAGTAACCCGGAATAACCTTCTCGACACCTTTGAGTTGTGTAAAAACCGCTTCGGTACACCAGAAGCAGCCTCCTCCGAGTGTGGCCAGTTGTCGTTCGGTCGGTGGCATGATTTCTGTCTCTGTCTTTGAAGTCGAATGGATTTCGCGTTGAACGGTCATTCAACGAACGATGCCAGAATCATATTCGATAAGGCGGTCAGGGGCGATGGGTTTTCATCCAGCGGGCGGGTTGTCAGCAGGACCGCTCCGATTTGTCGGGAACGGTCGATCCAGAACAGAGTCCCGGTCGCCCCCCAGTGCCCTACAGCCTCGGCAGGGAGCAAATCGGAATAGGTCGTCCGGTGGTCATTCCAGTTCAGCCGCCACCCCAGTCCCCAGCCTCGGGAGCGTCGATCTGCTTCAGGAATTGCCGGGAAGTCATGCAGTCGGTTCTCAACAGCGGCAACAATCGAGGCCTGTGAGACCGGTCCCCTCCCGACACCATCCGAAGGCTTTTGTAGCATCATCTGAAGAAACCGGCTCAGGTCGGCTGCTGTGGAGAGTATTCCTCCCCATGGTGCTCCCAGTTCGCGCCAATAGCGACTGTTCCAGTTCCAGCCAGTCCCCGACCGCTGTGGCTCAGCCAGGTCGATTTCGGCGATCCAGTCTTCATCGCCTGATCCGTACTCGATTCCCAGTTGCGTCTGGCTCATTCCAAGCGGCAACAGGATCTCCTTTTCGAGAAACTCCCGGCACGATGTCCCGGTGATTTTCTCCAGAATCGCCCCGAGCAACGCATATCCCATGCTCTGATACTGGGCACTCCGACCGGGGGGAAAGAGAAGTTCTGTCCGGCAACTCTGCTCAACAAACTCGTCCAGCGGAGCGTTCGCCTGTCGAAGCTCCTGATTGTTCGGGAGCATGTCCGGAAGTCCGGACGTGTGCGACAGGAGATGACGGATCGTGATTGGCTTCTTGGCCGGGTCGGTCATCTGGGGAAAAAATCGAGAAACACGATCGTTGAGGATCAACTCCCCCTTCTCCACAAGAGACATCGTCGCCATCGCGAGAATCGGCTTCGTCAGGGATGCAACCAGAAACAGATGCTGATCTGTCACCGGCACGGGATGGCTGAGGCTGGCCGTCCCAAAGTGGTGGACTCCCGTAGTTTTCCCCTTCCGCTGGACCTGAATGGAAAGGGCCGGCAGCTTCCCGGACAGGCAAATCTCTTGAGCCTTCCGAAGAACCCGATTCCATCGGTCAGTGCAGATGCCCATCGATTCCGGGGGGACGACTTTGAGCTGATCCAGTGACACGTCTGATTCCCTGAAAAAGTGCTTGGGGTTGGCTTGTGAATTCATTGGCCCCGGCGATGATGGAGTGCTGGCCCGCGGGTGTCGCCGGCCTATACTCTAATTTTGGACTCAGAAACTTTCCCGGGAGCGGAAATGCTGCAGACGGCTCTTCATGATTGGCATGTCTCGCATGGTGGTCGGATGGTCGACTTTGCGGGATGGCACATGCCCATCCAATATACAACCATCGTTGAGGAACATCATGCGGTCCGCCAGAAGGCTGGTCTGTTTGACATCTCCCACATGGGGCGGATCTGGTTCACCGGACCGGGGGCGCTGCCACTTCTGGACAAGCTCCTCACCAACGATGTCTCTCGAATGAAGGTAGGACAGGTTCGGTACTCCCTGATCTGTCGTGAAGACGGGGGGATTCTGGATGATGTCCTGATCTACCGGTTCGAAGATCGCTATCTCCTCGTGGTGAACGGAGCGAACCGGGACAAGATCATCGCCTGGATCGATCAACACAAGGGGGATGCCGAAGTGGTGGTCGACGACTCCACCATGCGGACCACGATGATTGCGCTGCAGGGCCCAGAAGCTCAGGCCCTGTTGCAACCTGCGGTCACTTCCCGGCTTTCAGACCTGAAATATTACCAGGCAGTGGAAACACAGGCTTTTGGCGTTCCTGCCGTCATCAGCCGGACCGGTTACACCGGGGAAGATGGATTTGAACTGATCGTCGACAACGAGCATGGCACTGCCATCTGGCAGGAACTGATCGATTCGGGTCGAGGAGTCGGTCTGCTCCCCTGCGGCCTCGGCTGCCGTGACACCCTCCGCCTGGAAGCAGCCATGCCGCTCTATGGGCATGAAATGGATGAATCCATCAACCCCTTGGTCGCGGGCCTCTCCTTCGGCGTCAAACTGGAAAAGCCGAACTTCATTGGAAAGACGGCCATCGTTCAGGCTGCGGGGACAGGAAAACTGCCGCACCGAATCGGATTCAAGGCGGAAGGGAAACGAATCCCTCGACAAGGCGCCGAGCTTTACGATGGGGACAAGAAGCTGGGCGAGGTGACCTCCGGAACATTTTCGCCGACCCTCCAGCTCGCCATTGGAATGGGCTACGTGCCGGAAGAATATGATGTCCCCGGAAAGGTCATTGAGGTCGACCTGCGTGGAAAACGCGAACCACTCACCATTGTGGCGCTTCCCTTCTACAAGCGATCGAAGTAGCTGACCGGTTGATTGAAATACGTTGCCCCCGCGCTCATCCCGAGGCGGGGAAATCAATATTGATGGAACCTGTTCTGACGACGGAAGAGTAAGACATGGCCCGACTCGGCGTGAACATTGACCACGTCGCAACGATCCGGCAGGCTCGCCGGACCATTGAACCCGATCCGGTCTGGGCCGCTGCCATTGCGGAACTGGCAGGGGCAGACTGCATCACCGTTCATCTTCGCGAAGATCGACGGCACATTCAGGATCGTGACCTGAACGTTCTGAAGGAGACGGTTCAGGTGAAACTGAATCTGGAGATGGCTGCGGAAGACGAGATCACCGCCATCGCAGTGAAGGTGAAACCGACGCAATGCACGCTCGTCCCCGAGAAGCGTGAAGAGATCACAACCGAAGGGGGACTTGACGTCATCCGTCATCGAGACCGGGTCCAGGAGACCGTCGACCGACTGCTGGAAGCCGGGATTGAGGTGAGCCTTTTCATCGATCCCGATCCCGACCAGATTGCGATGTCGAAGGCGATGGGGGCGCAGGCGGTGGAGCTTCACACCGGAGCCTATGCCGATGCCCCGACCGAGGAAGCCCGTCAGAACGAACTCGATCAGCTCATTCGGGCCGGACAAATTGCCCTGGAAAGTGGCCTGCAGCTGCACATGGGGCACGGCCTGACCTACCGAAATGTCGTCCCGGTCGCCCGGATTCACGGTGTCGGGGAGCTGAACATCGGCCACAGCATCGTCGCCCGAGCGGTCATGGTGGGCTTCGAACGGGCTGTTCGCGAGATGAAGGAACTGATCACCCGTCCTTACTGACGGTGGCCAGACGAGTTCCGGTGGCTCCGTTACCTCCGGAGAAACCGAAAATTTCGGGTTTAAGCCTTCCAGACTCGGGTGAAAAAAGGTCAGCGTAAAATTTCGTCCGGATACGTTGACGCACGAAACTGACCTCCTTAAACTTCGGGTCCCACTGGAAACCAAGGGGCGGTAGCTCAATCGGTTAGAGTGCCGGACTGTCGATCCGGAGGTTGCGGGTTCAAGTCCCGTCCGCCTCGCCTTAACAAAAACGCCCGATGCC
>CALLWY010000011.1 GCA_938015865.1 uncultured Planctomicrobium sp. | reverse complement strand
CAACCAACTGAAAACCGTTCAGAATCCGCAGAACGACCGCACCACGTTCAGCTATGACAACGCCGGACGCCGCATCCTCAACGAATTGACCTTTTCCTGCTTTCGCCGCTTTCCTTTTCTGAGCAAAGATCACGTTTGCCAATGGTTGGCGGTCAGTCGAGCATCTCTTCTGGCAGTCAGGAGGAGGGCGCTATTGAAACGTCACACAGAGCGGGACGATGCTGATGATGGTCGACGACATTCACCAGAACCTTGTCCGCATATGGCTGGTTGCGTTCGGCAATAATGACTGGGAATGGCCCTGTGCCGCCTGGTTTCTGAGTTTGACGAACGCGTCACCATGGGATCCTGATCGGATTCCCTCGGAGGGGTGATTGGACGCCAGCTGAGACAATGATTGTGGCTGAAGACCGTGGAGCCATGGACGCACACGCACATCGGAAGACCAGTACCACGCCCCCGCCCGCCAGGGCAAAATCTCAAAAACGGCGTTTCATAACAGAGTGAAGAGCTTACGGGACGATTTCTTATGTTGCAGTCAGAAAGAAGAGGGCTTCAAAACCCCGGTCCGTGTATGACCAATTGTCAGCCACCGCTTCCCTTAGAATGCTCTGGCATTCCCGAAGAGCTGACCGTAACGGTGACGACCTGCGTGGGTGAATTTGCAGTCCAGGTGATTAAGAATCACCCCGACGGAACTCCGGGCAGCTGGTATGGGATGACTCCAATTAATCCGGCTCTGTGTCCCTCAACAACGTATGGGTGGCATTTATACGCTATTGTCTCATGTAGTGAAAATGGAATGCTTGTGTCCGGAGGCTATTACTTTTTTGGATCGTACGGTGGAGAGATCGGGTTCGCCACCGATTACATGCCCTTGGGAAATTCGCCGTTAGATACCGAAACCTCAGATGTCTGGATGCCAGGAATCGCGTTCAATGATTGTCCGGAAATGGTGAACTGCGGAACAGTAGCCTGGGGAGGAACTGCCGTGGCAACCATTCACATTACCGTGTAGATGGAAAGGCATTTCTCAAGTTGACAAGCCATAGGTAAGAGGTGCGAATGATGACAAAGACTCTCGTGAATCCAGGGGCATGCGAACCTTGTGTACCGCGCGAGCCACTGCCCTGCGATGCGATTCCCGAATCTCTATACTTTGAGGCGATTAGCGGGTTTGATTTTGATTGTGTGCCTGGCTCACCCAGCGGAGAGTTAGGTTACAGCTTGATCCCCGGCCCTCCTTGGAATCGATACTTGTGGAGCATCGATCGACACTTGGGAGGGACATGTCCTGACTTCGGTGGATATTACACGGTTGTGCTCGAGTGCCGTACCGGTGTCGGATTTTTCATCACGGTAGAAGTCGCGGTGAGCAGCGGGGTGGAAGAGCCACCCTATGCGCAGTTCTACAGATTTCAGATCGAATCTTCCGATCCTCCTTTCGATGAACGGCCCATCGACCGCGAACTGGAGATCCCATTGGTCTACTCCTTCCACTTGCCAGGAACAGATTGTTGTGGATTAGAAGGAGCCACAGCGATTACCGCGCGTATCTTCGAGTATTGACAATACTGAACCTGGTCAAGGCGCATCTAATTCGGCGTTTCGGTTCAACGAAGTGATCGTCATGCGGTTTAATCGAGTTTTCATAAAGGACCTGAGACCGTTTGAGACAAACAAGATCGTGTCGCTGTCTTGTGAGGATGTTCGGGGAACAGCGCTAGCATCGAATGGCAGACCGACAACGTTGACGGCGATCTTATGGCGCTCGTGTTTCCATTGTTTTCCCTTCCTCTTAAAAGTCGTTTCCATGTCCACGCAAACAGGCAACCGATCACTGCATCGCAATGTATGCCACAAAGAAGAGCGAGGGGATACCACACCGCGTCCAAATCTCCGTCAGGCCCTGCCGGTTGTCAATTTGACGGAAGCAGGACATCTGGGGGAACTCTCCGGTGGGACCTTTGACGACTCGCTGTTACAGCAACTTTCGCGCGGGCTGTTCCGGTCTTCGCGGCATGTGCTGCTGGTCGGGGAGCGGGGAGTCGGCAAGACGACGCTGCTGCAGGAACTGGCTCGGCAGGCCGTCCATGGAGTGTTGCCGCATTTGTCGAACAAGCAGTTTCTGGCCATCGATTGCCGGCAGATCCCCGGCGCGGATGCGCGCCCGTTCCTGGAATCGCTCAGCCAGTCGGCCAGTCAGGATGCATCGATTGTCTGGTGCCTGGATAGTGTGGGGCGATTGCTCAAGGAGGGGGGGCAACTTGCTCTGTCGGCGTTTTCGTCATTGTTAGACCGAGCAGAGGCGGGAATCGTTCTGGTGATCACCCGCGCACAGTATCCCGAACTGCTCTCGCAGGATGCAGATCTCGTGCACAGGTTGACGCTTGTCGAACTCCCCGAACCGACCGAGAAGCAGGCCCTCCTCATTGCCCAACAGCATGCGCTGCGTTTGTCCGAACGGTTCCGCGTCACAATCACGGAGAATCTCGTCGAGCGCACTGTCAACCTCACCTCGAATTTTCTGCTGAGTGAACGCCATCCTGCCAAGTCGATCCATCTGTTGACTCAAGCCTGTGAAGACCTGAACTTCAACCGCACCCAGCAGGGAGTTCACGCGGACTCGCTGCGAATGGAGGACGTCGTTCAGATTCTCTCACAGCGCACGGGGATTCCCGGAGAGACCATCGCTGGGGAATCGACCAATGAAGATTTTGCAGCTGCTCTGACGGACGCGGTTGTCGGCCAGGATCGGGCGGTTCAGGAAGTGGCCAGAGAACTCCGGCGGATCAAATCCGGGCTGAACGAACCGGGCAAGCCCGCCAGTGTGATGCTGTTTGCCGGGATGACCGGCGTCGGCAAGACGGAGCTGGCCAAGCGGATTGCCGAGTTGTATTCCTCCTCCCGCCGGATTCAGACGTACACAATGGCGAATTTCACCGAGCCCCACAGCGTGAGCGGGATCATCGGCGTGCCTCCGGGTTACGTGGGCTATGAAGAAGGGGGACGGCTGATCAATGAACTCAACGCCGATCCCTATTCCGTCATCCTGCTCGACGAAGCTGAGAAAGCTCATCCCAATGTCTGGAAGCCGTTCCTCAACCTGTTCGATGAAGGCTGGATCGTCGACCAGCGGGGGGTGAAGGCCTATGCCGACCGGGCGATTTTCATTCTCACGACGAACGCTGGCGACCGCAATATCGCCCAGATGACGCGAAACGGGAAAAGCACCGAAGAGATCACCGAACAGGTGAAACAGACTCTCTCCAAGGTCCGCCACGAACGCTCCAGCCA
>CALLWY010000010.1 GCA_938015865.1 uncultured Planctomicrobium sp. | reverse complement strand
GCCATGGAACTAGTCAGGAACTCGAGGTTCCTGGCTGCGGCGGGAGACCCCTGCCCCTGGGACCGCAGGCGTCGCAGCATCTCCACTGCTTTGGCGTCATCGCCCATCGCACCATCGACCGCCGCGAGATTGTTGATCAACCGTGCGGCCTGCCAGGAGCCTGTCGGGGCAGCGGCCAGTTGCGTCTGCAGCAGGGAGTGGGCGGAGAGCAGGTCACCGTTTAGAGCCAGTCTGACTACTTTGGGCAGCAGCACAACATGCATGCGACTCTCCTCAACAAGGGAACAATCGAACTGCTTCGAGCTCCGAGGTGTGCGAGCATACGCGGAGTCTAGAAAATCGCAACCCTGTTCTCGCGGGCGTTCTGCTTTGAAGTTCTTCACAGATGATAAAAAAAGAGCGGCAAGAGACCAGATGAATAAGCCCGGAAATCGCCTCCTTCGCTCAACCCTCCCCACCAATTTTGTATTCTGCATTTTGTGTTCTGCACAAGATTGATCGGGCTTCCTGGCAGCTCAATTCTGCTTTTTGCGACTTCATGAAAGGCTGCGATGAAGGTGCGTGATGTGTCAGTGGTTTTACGCGTCAGTGCGTGATATCACTCAACCCAATGGATGATGAATTAGCTAATTTTGGAGAACGAATAATCATTGAGTTCTGTTCGTTGATGTTTTTTGAGAATTCCTATCGCGGCGGGCTTGAATCCCAACAGGATCTTTTTATGCTTACCCGCACTGCTGATCCATTTGACACGATTTCTCTTGATGCGGGCAATCGAATGAACAGGGCCAGAGATCACGGTTGCTGTCCGATTCTCGTTCTTCGGGACCGGTGTTGGCTCCCGTCGCCTTCTGATCTGGCGAGCGTTGATCAACATCTTCAGCGCACGTTCCCGTGGCTGACTGCAAGGATTTCTCCAGGTTACCATCGTTTAGGGCGCAGATCGCTCTGCAGCGATCGTGCGATTTGAGAGGACAATGTGACCTGACTCCGTTCTCGTGCCTCTCAGGAGGGACCCATGGCGACGCTGACCAATGACAAAGGGCTGGATGTCGTGCAGGACGCCACCGGAGACGGCGGGATTGCCTTAACTGATAACTTCAAGGCACTCGCCGACCGGGCTCCTTATCAGGCGGGGAGCAATCCCGGAACCGGAGACGATGACACCCAGGGGTTTGCCCCCGGGGACCTCCGTCATCTGGGCCTGCGTGAGCAACGGCACCGGGGCGGCGGTCTGGAAATCGCTTTACAAGCGGACTGAGACGGGGCTGGAGCTGATTCCCGCGGAGTCAACGGAGAGAGTGAGCGTCTTGGGAGCCATTAGCTCTGCGACATCGTTAATCCTGGCCAATGCCGCCACCGCCGGTCTGCAGATCTTTAACACGAGTGATCAGGTCACCAACTTTGAGAAAGGGGCGATCCGGTTTGGCAGCGACGTTCTGCGAATCGTAACATCATCAGGGGGGAACAGGTTCAATCCGTCCGATACAAATTTCCGCAGCAGGATCCCAGCTGACGCTTGGATCTTCTAATACCTGTTTACGTGTTGCCGGCTCGATGACAGCAACCTCCGGGACGACGACAGGCTGTCGATTTGAATTGAGTGCCAATCCGGCCAGCAACTCTTCGGCGACCTACCGCACTTATACAATGAGTTTGGGAATCGATACCGCAGCCGATCTCACAGCAGGCCCGACGTCGACGACCAGCCTGTTCGTCGAGGTCCGCCCCAGAAATGTGGGGACAATCTCCTATATTTCAGGAGCCATTTTCAATGG
Organism: uncultured Planctomicrobium sp.; assembly: GCA_938015865.1. Taxonomy (GTDB): domain Bacteria; phylum Planctomycetota; class Planctomycetia; order Planctomycetales; family Planctomycetaceae; genus Planctomicrobium. The sequence continues at coordinate 1,608 of CALLWY010000010.1, read as the reverse complement.
AATGATTCTTGGGAGTTCATCGGTCACTACCGTCGGTAATATCAAGACAGTGGATGCCGCAGCGTTTCGATCCCTGACAAACCTGCAGTCGGTCTTGACCCCGACGATTTCGAACTTGTCCGGAATTCGGGTTTTGGATGCGACGAATTCAGGGAATGCCGTTACGGTCACCCGGCAAGCGGGCATTATTATCGAGAACCAAACACAGGGAGCGAATCATTCGCTCCTTGTGATGGGGCAATCCACTCCTCCCGACGGAGATTACGCGCTCTATTCAGCGTCAACGGACCCGTCCTATTTTTCGGGCAACCTGGAACTTAGCAACTCGGTCGACATTGTCGCTGGCACCTCGACTGGAACGAAGATCGGTACCAGTACCACCCAGAAACTCGGGTTCTGGAATGCCCCTCCTGTGGTCCAGCAGGTGCTGGCGACGGGGGCCAGCCAGACGGTCGACGACGTGATCAACTTGCTGCAGACTCTGGGCCTGTGCCGGCAGGCGTGACGTGGGATGGAACAGGGGAGAGGAGAAAGTATGAATCAAAGTTCTTTTCCTCTTCGGTTCTTTTCCTCTTCTCCATTTCCCTTCTCACACCATGACTCCTCACGAACTTTCGCTACGACTCAAGTTCCACGAAGAACAGGCCAACAGATTGCTGCAGCAGAACCCCCTCGTTGCGGAGTTCTTTCATCACCTCACTCAAGTGGAATTAATGAAACAGCAATTGCAGGCGCAACAGGAGCCAAACTCCGAGTTCGCCACGACGGAGACTGTCGTGAATTGATTCCTGAGACCTCCACGACATCGGTAATTTCCAGGTTCCTTGACTCTCTCTTCAGCAGGAGCGGCCATGCAGCGGGTGGCGATTGTTTATGATGATACGCTGCGTCCGGAGACGACCGGAACCTACTGCCTGCGGGGGTTGCAGGATCTGGTGGCGACCGGAGAACTGGAATCTGTGAAACATCTCCTTCCGGGGCAATTGAGCCATCTGGACACGGAACAGTTCGACCTGTGCCTGTTTGTCGATGACGGCTTGGATTACGACCTGTCGTTGCTTGAGATTCCGACCGTCTGGTGGGCGATCGATACCCACGTCTCGTTTGAACGCTGTCTGAAGAAGGCCCGGCAGGCCGATGCCACGTTCGTGGCGCAGCTGAATGCCGTCCAGATGGTTCAGGAGGCGGGAATTGAGCAGGCCAAATGGCTGCCGCTGGCGTGCGATCCCGAAATTCACGGACGCCGGGAATTCGGTAATCAATATGATCTCGCGTTCGTGGGACATATCTTTCCTGGTGAGCGTGAGACTCTTTTAGCACTCCTCCAGAAGCACCATCCGCACAGCTTTTTTGGGCAGGCTGATTATCGCCGGATGGCGGAGATTTATTCTGCCGCAAAGCTCGTCTTCAACCGCAGCTTGCGGGATGACATCAACATGCGGGTGTTCGAAGGGCTGTGCAGCGGGTCGCTCCTGATCACGAACGATCTGGCAATTAACGGGCAGAACGAACTCTTCATCCCCGGAGAGCACCTGATCACGTATCACTCTGCGGAAGATCTTCTGGAGAAGGTGAATTATTATTTAGCGCATGATGGAGAGCGGAAGC
>CALLWY010000009.1 GCA_938015865.1 uncultured Planctomicrobium sp. | reverse complement strand
TTGCTCCCGGAGCAATCCTCCCTGCGCCCGGGGCATCGCCAGAAGAGTTCCAGGCACGCAGCAGGTTGAACCCGTTACGCCGGACCGGCTCGCCTAACGATATCGTTCGCGGGATTCATTACCTGTTGACTTCTGATTTTGTCACAGGGGAAGTGTTGCACATCACCGGAGGGGAACAACTGCCGGTGAATCAGGCCGCGGACAATTCGCCAGCGTCATGATTTGGCAGAGGGGTGTCGCTAAACAGAGTCGATTGCGAGACTGCCGATTGCGGATTTGGAGTTGAATGAATTGGCCAGAAGGCTTAGCGTGGGCATCAACTTCAGGGAACGGGCTCTTCCTTCTACGTGAGATGAGACCGGCTCTCGAAGAGCATTCCTGAAATCCAAGTCACCTTTGCACGCTCCCTCTGTCGATCACCGCTATGTCCGACATTATCGAAATCAAAGACCTGCTGTTGCGGACGATTGTCGGCATCAATCCCGAAGAACGGGATCAGCGTCAGGATGTCCTGATCAACCTCACCATCACGACAGACCTGCGTGCCGCAGGGAAAACCGATGACATCGAACAGGCGGTGAATTACCGGACGCTTTGCAAACAGGTGATCGAGTGTGTTGAATCATCGAGCTTTTTCCTCGTTGAACGGCTTGCGGAAGAAGTGGCACGCATCTGTCTTTCATTTCCTCGTGTGGAAGCAGTGAAAGTGAGTGTGGAAAAGCCAGGAGCACTCCGATTCGCCCGTTCCGTCGGGGTTGTGATCGAACGGCGACGGAGCGAGCTGTAGTTCGGAACTTGCCAGCTGCGGAATGGTCAGGACCTCCGTGAGCTGTCTTCGGAGTGTCTGCGAGCAAAGGATGCGGGAGTATCTGGTCTGATGTCGGCCCTGGAGCAATCGCCTCAACATCTCGCATGGATTACCTTGGGATCCAACATTCTTCCGGAACAGTACCTTCCCCGGGCAGTCAAGGAGTTGTCCGCGCTGGGAGAGGTGGGAGCGGTATCACAAGTCTGGCAGTCTCCTCCAGTGGGGGATGAAAATCAGGCTGACTTCTGCAATGGGGCTGTGCATCTCCTTACCGGACTTGGCCCGGTGGCATTGAAGCAGTCGCTCCGTGTCATAGAAAATCGACTGGGACGAGTTCGCGATCCCAACAACAAGAATGCAGCACGAACAATCGACCTCGACATTGCGCTGTACGATTCCCTTGTGCTGGAGACATCGCAGATGTGCATCCCGGATCCCGAGATTCCCAAGCGTCCTTTTCTCGCGGTGCCACTTGCGGAACTTGATGGACGTTTTCTTCACCCCATACTGAATCAGACATTGGAGGAACTCGCCCGAATCTGTCCGGGACGAGAGCAGCTGGTGCTCCGGACCGACATTTCACTCCGTCCAGGCCTTCAGTGATGAAAGTGACGAAGCTGGAAGTAGCTGTTTGCAATGTGGACCGGGATTACCGACAATCTTTTGAAGACCTCAGGATGCCAGATCCTGTTGAAACCCGTTCTGGCATCAACCGATTCCACTCCCCATCTTGATCAACACAAAAGGGGCTATGAATGATCGTTCGCACTCTCGTGATGTCTTTTTGCGCGCTGGCACTCCTGCCGTCATTGACGCTTCACGCTGCGGAGCCGAAGACAAGAGAATTCAAGGCTCAGGAGCTGGTACTTCAGATCCCCACCACATGGGTTGAGAAGCCGGCGTCGAACAATTTGCGTCTGGCTCAGTTTGAAATTCCCGCAGCGGAAGGGGACAAGGAGCCGGGCGAACTGGTCATCTTCCCCCCATTTGGAGGGTCGATTGCCGAAAACATCCGGCGATGGGTGGGCCAGTTTGAATCAGAAGGCCTGAAGTCGGAGTTCTCAAAGGGGAAAGCGGCTCAGGGGGAATATGTCATTGCGGACCTCTCGGGAACTTACAAGAAGCCGGATGGCCCTCCGATTCGGGGCAAGACCATTTCCACTCCCGGATATCGAGTTGTTTCGGTCATTCTGACGACAGAAAAGGAAGGGAACTACTTCCTGAAGTTGGTCGGCCCGGAAAAGACAATCGATGCAGCAATGGAGTCGTTCCGAAAGTCGTTCGGAGCGGACAAGAGCAAGGAAGAAAAACTCGATTTCTAAGCGACTACCGAGTTCAGCCAGCAGGGGACTTATCGATCCGGTCGCTGTGTCGTCTGTCTGGTCAATTTGATTATTGTTTCGACATTCTGAAGGGGCGCTGGGAGAACTCCAGCGTCCCTTTTCGTTATGCGACGCGCGCCTCTGTTAGAACGCATCTCCCGAACATCTGATGTTCGAGTGATGATGAACAAAGTGATGGTGCGTCAAATTTCACGATACTCCTTAGAGACAGGGGCGAAGCGATTCTCAGCGTCCCTGCGTCTCTCCGCCTCTGCGTTTTCTTTACCCGTCGCCAATGTATTGCGGAAGCCGGCAGGACTGTCGCCATTGATAAGGAGCCAATTCCACAATTGGGAACCGTTCTCGATAGGGAAACGAAAATTCATCGCAGAGACGCGAAGAGGGGAAGGCACAAAGGGAGAAAAGAACAGCTTCTTTTCGAACGCATCTCACGAACGTATGGCGTTCCAGCGGTGATCAACATTGTGATGGAACAACAAGAGACCGCGACGCTCTTCTGAGACAGAGGCTAAACATCGGATGGAAAGTCAGCACAAAAGATGGCCGTCCCACCGACGGCTGCATTGGGTGGGTCCATGTGGCAGTGAAAGTAAAGAGAGCATGATTCGCCGCAAGGGAACGGGACTATTCGTCCATTTTCTTTTTCAGGCTCTTTGCCGGGATTAATTCGACCAGAACCTCGCTTCCGACTGGCGGAATTCGTTCTGTCCAAGGCTCAAACAGCAGGCCAGCTTCGTTGCTGGAGGTGCTCTGAATATTGACGTCAATGGTGGCGTCACCAAAGTTGGCCACGCAGACCAGGCTCCCCCCCTCGGCCATGTACACTTCCGTTCCATCCTGACGGCGATGAAAGCGGCTTCCTGCAAAAATGAATTCCGCGTCCATCCCTTTTTCCATTCCCTGTTCAAATAGAGACTGAATCGCACGTTGATAGGCGGGATCTGCGTTGAGGGAGAGGAGTTCCTTCTTCTTCTCAGGCGTCATTCGTCCGTAGAAAATGAGATTGTGCGCATCGTCATCATATTTCAGGTCGTCCGGCCCTTTCCCGGTGATGTCGACTCCGTCTGGCACTCGTGGGAGTGGAGCTTCAAAGTAACGGGCAGCAGAGTGACGCACCCACTCCTGAGCCCGTCTTCGCTGCGGTTTCCCGTCGGCATCAAGCCAGTTCACATAGATGTCGATGCGGTCTCCCGCTGCCGGTTCGTATTCCGGGGCGATCTTCGCGGGGTGACCGGGGTGGGCTCCGAGTGCCAGAAGCCCTGCATGCACAATCTGGGCTTTACCGTCCAGCGAGAGGATCGATTCATGCTCCTTGGTCTGGCGCGGACAGATGAGCATTTCGAGAACCCCGTCTCGCAGGCAAACTTTGGTTCGCAAATAGAGCTTGCCTCCTGATCGGTCGAGGTAAATCGTCCCTTCCGGATTCAGTGCAACTGCCGCATCAGGCAGAGGAGGAGCAACCGTCGGGGAAAGGGAGGGGGGATCAGGACCAGCTGGCTTCGACGGGGCCGGTGTCTGGGCAAGACCAAACTCAGACGAAATCATCAGCCAGAGGCAGGCTGCGAGGGAGATCAAGAACGCAACTCGATGATATCGCGATGGGGAATGAAATCCCCGCTGCCTTTGTGGCTGGAGGGGGAAGGGGCTCGCTGCGCAGGGATGACTGGGGGAGCGTCCCATGAATGCATCTCCGTCAGGATTGAAATCGAAATGGTGGCAGCGGGACGGCGACAGTCAGCTTCATCGATGTTACGTTCCGAGACGTTACGTTCCGGAATGGGTGATCCGTTCCTGAATCACCTCCAGCGAGACGAGTTCACCCCGCCCGATTCCGGGACAATTCCGCCCCGTCTCCTTCCAGGCGTCGGGCGATTCGACGTTTCCGGGCCAGAATGGCCATGTTCGGCATTGCAATGGTCGGACGGGATAAATCGTGCAGCCTCGGCCGTTCGGGTCAAAATAGATGCAATCCCCGTTGCCGTATTCGTTCAGGGAGACTTTCCCTCTGGCGGGGCGAGTATGAAGCAGTCGGACCTCCCCAATCGGCTTGTCCAGATAGTCAGCGATGGCGCGGATTTCCTCATCGGTGACCCAGACATATCCCGGCGATCCGGTGCAGCAGTTTCCGCACTGCGTGCATTCAAATCGCAGTCCATTCGCGTACCAGGGAGAATCCGACATCAATAATGACTACTTCAGGTTTCGGTATGACTGAACAAACAGACAAGAGGGCGAGCGGACGTGGTCCGCGCAGCAGATAATGGGCTGATTATGGGGATCAGCAGTGGAGTTCGCCACCAGAAATCTTCGTCACAGCGAAAACGGATTGAACAAAGAGGAGTCGTCATTCTGACCTGCTGGAGCAGGGGAGTCTGACCACGTACAAAGGTTGTTGGGGTGTGACTCTCGTCCGCAGAAGTAAAAGATTGAATCGTAACCTGTTTTGTTGTCGAATCTTGTGTGCATCTCTCCTGCAGGATTCGGCAGGAAATGCAGCTGATTGTCCCCTTCGACAAAAAAGATTGTGCCGGACGGTTGACGGTGCCGTTTCAATGATTAAGATTTCTGCTTCCCCGCACGAACGAGGGAAACGCTCAGCAGTGACGCGAGTCATTACGAGCACAGCACTTTGGCAATTTGGTTGGTGAAGTTTTGCGAGAGAATGCGTTTGC
>CALLWY010000008.1 GCA_938015865.1 uncultured Planctomicrobium sp. | reverse complement strand
GTGATGCTCCCGCTGCGCCTGTGGAACCTGCTGCAGAGGTAACGCCGGGACCTGCTGCAGAGGCCCCCGCAAAGAAACCATCCGTTGCGGAAATCATCGCAGCTGCGAAGAAGGCCAAACTGGCTGAGGCGAGCACACGTGCGGAGAACGCCCCCTCTCCAAAGAAGCCTGAAGAATCAGCAGGCTCACCTCCACCTGTTGCAGCGCCCGCCTCATTCATGACAGCGGAAAGCGAAGCTATCTTTGTCCCGGCGGACGATTTCACTGCGGTCCGTGAGTTTCCACGGGTAAACCGGGATTCTCTTCCGCCGTCACCACCGCCATCCCCTCCTCCGGCACCGGTCGAGTCCGCTGTGGCAGAAGCGACTCCCCCTGCTGAGAAGCCACGGGTTCCACTTCTTCGCTCCACTTTCCCAAAGTCGGCGACGACCCCGGAACAGGTCATCTGGGGGATGTTCAGCGACGAAGTTCAGGCTGCCTGCCGATCGGTGGCGGACCGTGATGAGCATCACCGAGAAAACCGGATGATTGTTCTCGACGCGCTGAATGCATTATTGCGCAGTCGTGAATTTCTGGCCTCCAAGCCGCTGGAGTCCGTACTTCAGCATCGGACGCTTCAGGAGCGGATTTGCACCTTCCCTAACGGAACTAAAGGGATCAAGGACCTGTGGTCCGAACCGGACGTCCGTATTGCAGGGCGAACGGTTTTAGCCCACCTGTTCCCCACCCTGATCAAGCCTCCGGGGGAAACAGGTGGTCCGCCGCGTATTCTGGCCTACCTCACACGTGGGGATTGTTTCGGGGAGGTCTCTGCTGTCCTGAATGTCCCTCGACAGGCGACCTGTATTGCCTATGACCACCCAATTTCGGGATCGAAGCGGAAGCCGGGACGTGTGGAGCTGGTGCGAATTTCCGGACGGATCTTCAAGCAGTTGATGCAGGAGTCTCCGCGTCTTTTGGAGCGGGCCAGAAAGATTGCTGAAGAACGTCGCGGAAGTAGCTTTGTTCCGACCATGCCAACCGGGACCGCAGCAATGGTCTCCTCTCCCCAGTTCGAGAATCTCGGACTGTTTCAGGGGAACCGGCTGCTTCTGATTGATCTGGACCGATGTACCCGATGCGGGGAGTGTGTGCAGGCCTGCGTCAACACGCACGATGATGGTTACACACGACTGTTTCTGGACGGCCCCCGATTCGACCGGTTCCTGATTCCCAGCGCCTGCCGGAATTGCCTGAACCCCTCGTGTATGATTGGCTGTCCGGTCGGGGCCATTACCCGAGGGGCCAACGGGCAAATCGAGATTCAGGACTGGTGCATTGGATGTTCGCTTTGTGCGGAGCAGTGTCCGTACGATTCGATCCAGATGCATGACCTGGGGGTGATCCCGGAGCAGTCGCTGGGCTGGATGATTCATTCAGCAAAAAATGTCCCTTCCAACTGGACGACTCGAAAGTGGATGCGAAAACGCTGGGGGACGGGAATGGCTCCCTTCTACTGGAATCCCAGCTTTTTTGCGGCGCTGAACGATCCCGCTCCGGAAGGGTTCTGTTTACGCCATCTGTTTGATCTGAGCCCCGATCGCAAATCGACGAAACGATATCAGCTGGAGATGAAGAGCTGTCTCGAAAACAGCAAGATCTGGCTGAATGGGACTCTGCTGGAGTGCGAGAAAAAAGACCGGAAAGGGACCTGGATCACATCGGCTGAGATTTCAGCCAGTCAGCTTCGCCGACGAAACAATTTGCTGTGTGTGGAACTACTTCTCGGAGGGAAGGCCCCCGCCCATGGCGATGCGATCTTCTCCTTGCGTCTGGATGCGGTTCCCGAAGGGGGAGCCCGAACGAAGGAGGTTCTGGAAGGGGTTGGGAAGGCCGAGTTCAAGCTGGTGACTCAGCGGGCCGCTGTCTGCGACCTGTGCAGTGATCTGCCCGGTCAGCAACCAGCTTGTGTGACAAGTTGCCCTCATGATGCTGCCATTCGGACAAATCCGCTTGTGAATTTCCCGTTATGACGGGTTCCCATTGTCCCCGTCTGGCTCACCTTCGACTGTCAATTCAGGCGGGACGACAGGCAGGGAGCGAGGAAGTAGCCAATTCGCGGAGCATTGCTGACATTATGCCCCCGGGTCGTAGTTGTCGGGTGTGATGGTGAGTGTCTTGGTCTCTTCCATGTCGGGATCGTTGAAGAGCTGAATCATTTCCTTCAGAAAACGGATCTCCGGTTTCTGTTTGAGGGCGATCAGTCTGGGGATGTCGACGTTCCGCTTGGACGGATCTTTTTGAAGCGAACGGGCGACAAACTCTCTCAGGATCGCATCGCGAATACGGCCGGCGTATTCGTCGGGATTCCAGTTTGAAAACATGTCCGACAGGGCAAAAAAGTTGGAAGGGTGAAGAAGACGTTCCCCCGTTGCCAATTCGAATACTGTTAGTCCAAGTGAGAACCAGTCTGCTGCCGGTTGTGGTGGTTCCCCCGCGACCTGTTCCGGAGCCATATATGCGGGAGTCCCCATCAGTCCTCCGTATCCTTGTGGGCCATTGTCGAAGCGGATCGACAACCCGAAATCCATCAGTTTCGCCGACCCATCCTGAGTCAGGAGGCAATTCGAAGGTTTAATATCGCGATGGACCACACCGGCAGAATGAGCATAGTTCAGCGCGCGGGCAAGTTGTCCAAGAATCGAAAGCAACAGCGATTCATCGAGTGGCCCAAGATGTTTGACGATTGTTGAGAGTGGAATCCCTTCGACATATTCGATCGCCATGAAGGACGTGCCGAAATTGTCGAACCGCTCATAAATTCGTGGGATATTAGGATGTTCGAAGGAGGAGATGATGGCAGCCTCGCTGTCGAACAGGGTACGGGACCGCTCATCATAGACCAGACGATGGCTCATCATCTTGAGGGCAACCCTCAATCCATCTGACTCCCGAACGGCATCGTAGACAATACTCATCCCCCCCCTTCCGAGCCGCCGATGGATGATGTAACCATTCAGAGACTTTCTGGAGAGTGCGTCATGCTGTTCATTGCCGAGACGGTTCGCGACGATCTCCGTGATCAGATGGGCCAGTTCCGGATGGGCCTGCCGCAATCGATGAAAGTCGCAAGCTGGAAGCGAGAGTAACTCGACCTCACTGACCGCAATCGCACTGGCGGTGCACGGGCGGTTTCCAATCAGGGACATTTCACCCAGAACATCTCCGACCACAACCGCCCCAATGACAGTCGGGTCCGGACTTGTCTGCTGGGTGATGATCTGAATCATCCCGGAAGTGACGACCATGAGTCGGTCGCCGATATCCCCTTCCCGTACAATTAATTCCCCTCGCCTGTACTTCTGGACGGACATCAGGGAACGGAGTTCCATCTGAAGGCCGGGAGGAAGACGTCCCAGCGGGCTGCAGGAAAATTCCTCGATCCCCTCGCCCATTCGGTGAATTGTCTGCTTTGGCGCAGACTGGGCGACTGTCACAAGTTGCGTACAGTCGTTTATCAGCCGTAATTCCTCTTCCCAACGCTGATGATGCGGGAAGCGCTTAAGATAGGCTGAAACCGTCAGATTCGGGTCCTGACTTTGGATCAGCCCATAATGACAGCGAAGAAGCGCCGCGATGCCCTGTGGGGAAATCGGGAGATCCTGACAGGCCTGACAGACCGAGAGAATTGAAAACGACGGGTCCGTATAGTTCTGAAGAAGAAGTTCCTTCTTGTGCCGTTGAAAGGCGGCCCCGGCACGGTCTTGGTCTTGTTGAACTTCCATCGTCGGTCCACCCGTTCCGCTTTGGTATCTGACAGCATACAGAGAACGGAGATGGGAGTCGATCCGGTTCCGGGATCACACACCGATTTCGTTATTGTTCACCTGAGCCGGGAGGGAAGATGACAATTTCAGGACAGATGAAATTGTTTCATTTCCACCGGGGCCTGATCAGAAAGATCGGCCCCGACGGAAATCTGGTGCCACTTATTGTAACTTCCTGGCGACGTTCATGACGGCCATCGGGATATCGGTGCAATGGACATTGCATCCTAATCCAAGGCAATAGAAATAGTCCTCGATACTGTGACCGGGCCAGCAATTGACCTTGAACCCCTGCTTCTGTGCTTCTCGGACCATTGTTCGTGATGTCCCGCTGAGCTGGCACCCGATGTAGTTGACCCCAAGACTTTTGGCCAGTTCGATGTATTCCGGAGAAAGTGGACGCGAGGCGGTGATCAGAGTCTGGGCATCTGCATCCAGGCTGCGAATCTCCTTCAGCGGGCGTGCATCAAACGAGGTGTAGACATAAATCGAGTCTTTCGGTTTCTTGGCTTCCGCAAATTGATGCAGCTTCTGGCAGAACTCTGCAATTCTGCTGTCGGGATAAAGCTTCCTGTTGCTGGTTTTCATCTCCAGTTCGAGGTACACCCCTGGCTTGTCTGCAAAAAAATCGAGAAGGTCATCCAGAAAGAGAAACTTTTCGCCCCCCTTCTTCGAGACAACGTCTTTGAGTTCGGCGGCGGTTTTCTCCTCGACAGGGCCCGTTGCATTGTGGGTGCGATCAAGGCTGTCGTCGTGCAGGATGACCAGCACGCCATCTTTCGTCATGCGAACGTCGGTTTCATAGCCACGAATCCCGTTTTCGTAGCAGGTCTTGAACGCGGAAAGGGTGTTTTCTTCAAACTCACGTGCCCCGCCGCGATGAGCCATGATGAGAGGTCCTTTCGTCTGGGAATAGGCGAATGGGGCCATCAGCAGAAGGGAGATCATGGCAAGCAATGACGTGCGGAAGTTCATGGTCGGTCGCTCCGGGCAAAAAGAATTACGATTTTTGATCTGTTTATGGCAGCTCCACTCTTTGCCTGCAAGAGTCGCCACATCAGCCGCTGTCAGCCCTAGCAAGAAGTCGGAGTGAGGGGAGATGTCGAACTCAACTACGCAGCGAGCGGTTCAGAGGGGACGCCCTGGCGGAATTCAGACACCCAGTTCGGGCGTTGCTGCGGGTTGTCTGGATGTGGCGACCGCACCGAAGGAAGCGAGGATGATACAGATCACTGCCAGCCATTGAATGACGCTCAGGAACTCATGCAGGATGATCATTCCCGATAACGATGCCAGGGCCGGCTCCAGACTCGTCAAAACTCCGAATGTTTTGGTCGGCATTGCCTTGAGAGCAACCATCTCGAGATAGTACGGGAGCGCACTCGACATCACCGCGATCGCAAGGCCAATGGGGAGGTATTGAGGGCGAAAGAGTTCCAGACCGGTATTCGCGAGTCCGATGGGGGTCACGGCCAAGGCGCCGGATAAAATTCCGATGGTTGTCACCATGCTACTCGGAGCAGTGGCTCCTGCTCGCTGGCCGATCACGATGTACAACGCCCATGCGACACCGGCTCCAAGTGCGTAGAGGACTCCTTGCCAGGGGAGCTGATTTCCCATGTCCGCTTTGGGGAGGAGGAGCAGCACTCCGAGTCCCGCCAGAAAGACCCACAGAAAATCAAGCTTCTTGCGTGAACCTAAAATTGCCACCGCCAGAGGACCAAGAAACTCCAGAGCCACAGCGATGCCGAGCGGGATATACAGGAAGGCGGCATAGATCATTGTATTCATCGCTGCAATCGTCAGCCCGTACAAGCCAATCCACTGGACTGCCTCGCGGCTTGGGAATCTCTTCCAGGGTTGGCAAATGAGACACAGGATGATGGCGGCCAGGCTCAGCCGGAGCGTGACCGTTCCCGGTACCCCCAGAGTGAGAAGAAGCTGTTTGGCGAACGCGGCCCCGCTTTGAATCGAGATCATCGCCACAAGCAGTACAATCACAGGAGACCACTGCTTAAGCGTGTTGCGGAAAGAGGAGTCCATTCTCTGTCCTACTCTTTCCATGCGGTGCTGTCTTTGACAATGACAGCAAACAGGTCTGCGAGTTCAGCAAGGGCAACCCGGCGGACCGTCTCTGCATCAATGACCCCGCCGAGCGGGTCGGGAACGTCGCGAGCAGCAATGGCATCGGCAACGACTGTGACCCGCAGACCATGCTCTTCCGCTGCGGAGCGGGCGGAGGTGGAGACACAGACACCTGCGGTGTTCCCAGCGATAATCACTTCCGTACGTCCAGTCGCCCGGATCAGATCAATCAGGCCTGTGCCAAGAAAGGCGTTGGCGTTTCTCTTGTACAGGACTGGTTCCTCTTCGAGCGGAGTGACCTGAGGCAGAAAATCGCGGTAGGGACTGTCTGTCGCAAAGGCCTGTGCGCCCGGGCCGGCGTCATGGGCGATGTGAAAAACCGGGACGCCATTGCGACGGGCCAGAGCAAGGAGTCGACCTGCCTCGTCGGCGGCTGCATCGACATTCGCCAGAGGGACACGACCATCCCGGTATTCCCGCTGAATATCGATCAAAAGCAGAACAGACTTGTCCAGTGGCGAAGGAGTCTCGTCGACGCCAAAAATCTTCCTGAAGGTTTCCAATGCCACGTATCCGTCTCCTGATGTTCGTGCAGAGCGCTGTTCCGCTTTTCGAAGCGAGGCACCTTGAATATAGCCGCAAAAAATGCCGATTCTACCTGTTCAGGCTCGAATTCCGCGACGTCGGATAGACGCATTTCAACGGATCAGCGAATGTCTGAATCTGCTCAATCACGTGGAGAAAGTCTGCCCATCAGGCAGATCAACTGGTGTGATACCGGAAGCTTGTGTGGCTTCGCTGTTCATCCGTCGACGGGTTTCCCTGCTGTTTGACGAGAAAAATCAGGAGCTGGCAGCCCCGGGAGACTCCCCTTTGCTTTGGTTCGGCATTGGGAGAAATCAACTGACAAACTTCGGGCCTTCGAATGGGAACGTTCCGCAATCGGACTCGTGACTCAATGCGACGGCAGACTCTTTATCGTCTGCTGGTTTGCTGCACGATGTCCGGAGCCGTTGCCGGGTGTGCCTCGCTGACGTCACCTTCCCCCTCTTCCGGCAAGTCGTTCCATCCAGACGAAAACCGCCTGGGGGCGATTGCCCCATCAAAGTACAGCACATTTTCCGCAATCGGCGAGACTCCCGCGCCCGATCCCGAACCGACAACGGATTCGGCTGCTCCGAAGGCTCCAGAATTCTCCCTCATCGATAGTCCGATTCAGCTGGTGTCTCATCTGACGACGACAGAGCCGCTTCCTGTCCCGGCCGTTTCCTCCCTGTCGCTGATGGAAGCGCTGGAATTGGCTGCCCGTAACAATCCTCGCATGCGGGTGATTGCCTATGTCCCGCTGGAAACAGCCACCCGTCAGGATGTCGAACTGGCTGCCTTCGACGCTAGTATCAATGGGGGGGGACAGGTCATGCAGGCCCATCAGCAGGCGGCATCCGCCATGCAGGTCAGCGGCACGGGGATCGCCGAGTTCTCCCAGACCACCATCGGTCCCGTCGGGGGCTCTCCCAATCTCATGCAGGTGGAACAGCGGTTCACAAGCGGTACAACGGCCCGGATTGGGGTCAATTCCGGGTATAACCAGAACTCTCCGGGAGGGCAGTTTCTTGTCGTCAATCCTGCGTACCAGTCCTCGTTGAACGCTGTGATCGAGCAGTCACTCTTTCGCGGGTTCGGGACGAAGTCCAATCTGGTGGGGCTGCAGATTGCCAAGGCGGACCAGCGACAGTCCATGGCCGAATTTCAAGCCGAACTGAACTCCATACTCTTCGAAGTTCAGCGAAATTACTGGCTTGCCTGGCTTGCCCAGCGTGATGTTCAGACTTACGAAAAGCTCGTCGAACAGGCCGAGCTGACTTGGCGGATTGAACAAAAACGGCTCGAGGTGGGAGAAGGGACTCTTGTTGAACCGGCACAGGCGTTTGAGCATCTTCAGACGATGCGAGTCAAGCTGGAGGAAGCCCGGCAAAGTGCGAAACTGGCCCAGAATCGTCTGAAATCGCTGTTGGGAATTTCTGCATCGGATCAGGGAGTTCTCGAATTGACCGAACCGCCGATCCGCGAGCAGGTTCGCCCTGATCTGATGCAGGGGATCATCGATGCCATGGACGCCCGCCCCGAAATTGAAGCCTGCAACTCAGCGATCCTGCAGGCACAACTGGAACTGGACCGTTGCAGGGATTTGGCGAGGCCGGATGTCAGTGCATTTGCTGGTTATGCGTTGACGGGGCTGGATGATGGCATTCTCGGGTCCATGAACCGGGTCGCCTCCGCGGAGTTCGGAAACGCCAGTCTGGGGCTCCGGTTCAATCATGTCTGGGGAGGACGGGCTGCGAGTGCCAATATCAAACGGGCGGAACTGGCTCTCAGCCGCGAGCGAAGGACACTTCGGGAGACACAGCAGCGCATTGAACAGGATGTCCGGGAGGCTCATGACCGGGTCGAAACCTCCTGGGCCGTTCTTCAGCGTCAAAACGACCGGCTCGCTGCCGCTCAGGTTCAGTATGATACCTATTCAAAACTCTACGAAGCGGGCCAGCTTGATCTCGACCGGTTGATTCGAGCCAGTACGTTACTCGCAAATGCATTGCAGGAACGCCAGACGGCGCTGGTGGACTACAATATTTCCCTTCTGACATGGAACCACGTCGTTGGAGCGACCACCACGGTTCCTCGCCCTCCTCTTCCTCCCATGCCCGGAGAGTCAAAGGGGGCGTCAACGCTTCCAGAGACCCCGTTCCTGCGAGAGCCACCCCAACTGCTCCCGGAAAGCTCCCCCGAGACGGCACTTCCTCTACCCCAATAAGAGCGGGGTGAAGCGTCTCTTGCCGTCTCCCCTTTGCGTCTCACCGTCTTCGCGTCTTTGCGTTCAGTTCTCTTTCTCC
>CALLWY010000007.1 GCA_938015865.1 uncultured Planctomicrobium sp. | reverse complement strand
TCGTCCACTTAGCCTGCCTGTACACCATTATCAAAGGGTTGTGAAACTACCTCATGCATCTTCGTGCGGGCGATTCGCTTGGAAGAGGTTCCGGAAGATCCAGGTGTTTCGTGGTCCCTGGCATCGTCTCAGTCAAAGCGGAAGTTGAACGACCATAAAATGAAAACAGCCCCGTGCTCCATGGGGAACACGAGGCTGCTTCTGTTGAGATGTTGAAGTTAATCCACAACATCAAACTTGAAATTGCTTACCAGTTCCGGGCTAATCGTCCGATCTGACCGGGAAGCGGCTGCAGCAAACAGGTGGGTAATAAACCCAACACGGCATTCTGTCTTATTGATCATCGCAGGAATTGTGTGTTCCTTATCGGCAATGGAGATGTTCCATGCTCGGCAACGATCTTCAATCCAGAGGGGAAGATCATCCGGATGGGGGTGGGAAGTCCCCACCTTAATCGGAAATCTTGCCCGCATCTCCTTCGACAGTCGTTCGACCCATTGGCCTTTTCTGCGGCCAGTGGTTGCCTTGAGACTGATCGCTGAGGCGATCCAGACTGCGTGGGATTCATCAACCATCTTCAGCAATCTTCCCTCGAGATTACGTCGCCGTAATGCGGCGATTTCATCCAGATGGATGAGGGTTTTATTACTGTAGAGTTTGGAATCCAGGTAGAGGTTTTCCAGGTCATCTGGAGTTACCGTTTCGCAGTCTATGGGATGGAACGAATACTCGCTGTTCACCCCTTGCGAGTGAAGGAAAACATGGTTTGTCCTTCCCTGGTCCGTCACCCTGCAAGCAGCACAACTCCCGCAAGGGTCCAGGGTCTCTGTCCTGTTTGTGCAGGCCAGAGCACACAGCCCCAAGCTGATCGTGCGGGTCTTGCCGGACCGAGTCGGTCCCGTAAACAGGGTGTTGCATGGACCGTGGAGAATGAAATCTCGCCACAGGTTCACCATGTCTCGGTTACCGGCAATCTCCGACCATTTCTCAGGATACCAGCGTTGAATGTCGCTGGGAGTTGGATAACTACTCATTTGGCACCCCCTTCCTGCGAGGCGTCGGCATTCTTGATGCGAGTTCCGCATGATGCAGGTTTGCTCGGAGGGTCGAATCGGATTTCACCGTCAGTATCGTCAGGCAGCGGTAACTTCTCGCCAGCACGAAGGTTTAAAACTGACGATGCTGCTGACGACACGACCGACGAATCGTCAGTTCGCATTTCTGTGGCCGTCGGCTCCTTCTGGAACGATTCCAGTCGAGTGAGGGTGCAATAGCTGCCATCTTCGCGGTGAACCAGCAGGACTTCGACACCGTAGCCACGCAGGACTGGAATCAAACGATTCAACTGACGGACAAAAACATTGGTGAACGCCGGGATTTCTGCGGCCAATGAAATTGAGCCAGCGGACTGAATCTCCCGGAGCCTCTTGACCAGCTGAAACGTCCGGTCAGAAAACTTCGCCTGTCCATTCATCAGCACGAGGATGGCCTGGACAATGGGGTCCATTTCGGACTGAGCCGCTTCCACTTCGGTCAGACGCCGCCCTCCCTTGCGGAATTCTTCTCGAATCTGCGACAGCAGGAATTCCTTGTCGAAGCTCTTTAGCATCTCGCCTGGCGAGACTTCAAAATACAGCGAGACAAGCAGGTCTTGGACACGCTGACTGTTGACCGGCCACTCTTGCTGAAAGCCATCGTTCGGGAGATGGAGCATCGGCTCCAGGTCGGAATTCACAAAGAATTCCACCCCTTCCTCCCGAAGCGTGTTAAATACCCTTTGGCAGTGCTGCGTTTGCGGTGCTGTCGCACCTTTCGAATTCTTCAAGCTCATTGAAACTCTCCAACAGTTCGAAGCCATCATCAGCCGGTTCGGCGAAGTTGCTGAGTTGCGGTCTGTTGCGGTTCGAACACTGTTAGGGAGAGTTTGCAATCTGAGGTGCATCGCATGGAGCAACTCGCAATGCAAATTGATGTCCACTCAGAGTTTGTGGCGTCTGAATATTTTGAAAAAATAACGTCTGGTTTTTGAGATTTTCTGCAAATTCTGGAATTGCAGATCGCGTTCGAGGGAGTAGGACCCGGCCAAGGCACAAGGGGGATTCCGATCACTGCATCACCCATCCCGAACTGCCCAGGAATGGCTGAGGTACGAAGACTAACCAGGTAGTGATCGCGTATTCGAACTTCCAAGCGGGCGTGGAAGCAGCGGCGAAGTTTCAACACAGACCTTCGGAACCGTCACATGGATTCCAGTCCTTTGAGGACCTCAGTTTCCCGCATAAGATGAGGCCCCATAAGGGTTTCTTGATTGCATTCGGAATGCCTCTATACTGTACCCGAATCCAGTAGACGGGCTGACAGTGGAAAATCCTGAATTCAATTTGTTCCGCACTTCTCACAAAGCCGAACTCTGTCCAATTCGGCGTGTGGGTCAGTGGATTCGTTGTTCACGATGGTGTGCGGGATTCATCTCCACTCCTGCCAACTCAAGCTCGCCTCCAATTTTGAGGTCCCTGCTCTCCGGGGCTCGAGTGCTTTCGACGACGCCGGAGCAATTCGGCCTCGCGGATGTCTTACTTCCGTTCACCGCCCATATAGGACTGTCACGAAGACATGGCCAAGAAAAAAGCAACTCGACAAGACGTCAAAGAAGAACCATTAGAAAAGCAGCTCTGGAAGGCTGCCGACAAACTGCGGAAGAATATCGATGCTGCCGAGTACAAGCATGTCGTACTCGGATTAATCTTCCTGAAGTACATCTCTGACTCGTTTGAAAACCTCTATAAACGCCTTTCTTCGGGGGAAGGTGAGTACGCAGGGGCAGATCCAGAGGATCGGGATGAATACAAAGCCGAGAACGTTTTCTACGTTCCCCCGGCTGCTCGCTGGTCATATCTCCTCAGCCAGGCCAAACAGCCAACCATCGGAAAGACTGTCGATGAGGCGATGGACGCCATCGAGAACGAGAATTCGGCCCTCAAAGGGGTTTTGCCGAAAGTTTACGCCCGACAGAATCTCGATCCCACCAGCCTGGGAGAATTGATCGACCTGGTCGGCAATATCGCAATGGACAAAGCCAAGGCCCGTAGTGCCGACATCCTTGGGCATGTCTTTGAATATTTTCTGGGCGAGTTTGCTCTCGCGGAAGGGAAACAGGGAGGTCAGTTCTATACTCCACGCTCGATTGTCGAACTTCTCGTCAGCATGCTCGAGCCCTACAAAGGCCGGGTATTTGATCCCTGTTGTGGATCAGGGGGGATGTTCGTCCAGAGTGAACGATTCGTTAAGGAACATCAGGGAAAAGCCAACGACATTTCCATCTACGGACAAGAGAGCAATCAGACCACCTGGCGATTGTGCAAAATGAACCTTGCCATTCGCGGAATCGACGCATCACAGGTGAAGTGGAACACGGAAGGTTCCTTCCTGAATGATGCTCATCCGGATCTCAAAGCCGATTTCATTATTGCCAATCCCCCATTCAACGTGAGTGATTGGAGTGGTGAGTTGCTGCGAACGGATGGTCGATGGGTCTATGGAGTTCCTCCAGTGGGGAATGCGAACTTTGCCTGGTTGCAACACTTCATCTTTCACCTCTCCCCCAAAGGTCGGGCGGGGGTCGTTCTCGCGAAAGGAGCCCTCACCAGCAAAACCAGCGGTGAAGGGGAAATCCGCAAGAGAATGATTGCCGAAGGGAACCTGGTTGACTGCATCGTCAATCTCCCTGCCAAGCTGTTCCTCAATACTCAGATTCCCGCAGCTCTCTGGTTCTTGAATCGGGCTCGCAAGAACGGTCATCCCCGTAAAGGAGAGATCCTGTTCATCGATGCCCGCAATCTCGGACATTTGATCAACCGCAGGACTCGGGAACTCTCGCAGGAAGACATTCAGAAGATCGCCCAGACGTATCACGCATGGCGGACGGGCGACGGCGACTATGAAGACGTCAAAGGCTTCTGTGCTTCCGTTCCCATCGAGCGTGTGGCAGAACTGGATTATGTCCTCACACCTGGACGCTATGTCGGCCTGCCGGATGAGGAGGACGATTTCGACTTCGCGGAGCGGTTTGCAGCATTGAAGGCCGAGTTCGAAGAACAGCTCAAAGAAGAAGCTCGACTCAACAAGGAGATTGCCAAGAATCTGGCCAAGATAAAGCTGCCACCAGCGGGGGGGAAGAAATGAGCCAGTTGATTCCCACCGACGACTACCGGAAGTGGATCCTCTCGATCAAAGATCGAGTGCAGGCATCGCAGATCAAGGCGGCTGTTGCGGTCAACCGGGAATTGCTGGAACTGTACTGGTTCCTCGGTGAACAGATCATTGAGAAGCAGAAATCCTCCCAGTGGGGAGATGGGTTCCTGAAACAGTTGAGTCAGGATCTGTCGTCGGAATCCCCTGGTGTGAAAGGGTTTTCTCGCAGAAGTCTGATCTACATACGGGAATGGGTCACCTTCTGGTCATCCCCCTCCTCAATTGTGCAACAACCTGTTGCACAATGTGACACAGAAGGGAAACAGCTTGTTTCCCAATTCCCTTGCGTTCATCAACGGAGGATCAACAGGGAGGCGGCATGCAGATAAATGATGCTTCACATGCCGTCATCGGTGCAGCGATTGAAGTACATCGACGGTTGGGCCCAGGTTTGCTGGAAACAGCTTACCGGAAATGCCTTGCTCATGAATTGAGGAAGCGGGGATTTGAGGTTGAGGAAGAACATCCAGTCCCAGTTGTCTATGACGACGTGCACCTAGAATGCGGCTTCAGGGCCGACTTGATCATCAATCGACTTCTCATTGTCGAACTCAAGGCGAAGTCGGCCATTCACCCCGTCGATGAAGCCCAGGTTTTGTCACATCTTCGACTGCTGAAATTGCGGTTGGGCCTGTTGATCAATTTTCATGAAGTGAAGCTCGTTGACGGAGTTCGGAGGATTATCAATGGATATGAATAAGGGAGTTCAACACAGAGGCACAAAGAAAGCAGAGGCTTCATGCATCCCCCTCCGTGTCCTCCGTGACTCTGTGTTTCAGAAGTCCGGATTTTCCGCATCGAACAAGCCGAGCGGGGTGAGTGAATACACCATCACCCAAAATCTTCCCGAACAACTCCGCAGTTCACTTCCCAGCATTGAAGAAATTGAAGCCGAACTGGGTGATTGGGAGGTGGAGTGATGGAAGGCTGGGAAGAAACAACACTGGCAACTGTCGCCGATATCATTCCTGGATTTGCATTTAAGGGAGGCGATTTTGGTGACAAAGGGGAGATAATCATCAAAATCAAGGATATTTCTCCGCCAATAATTAACATCAAGGAGGCAGAGAGAATTGAAATAGGAAAATATAGCGGAAAAGACTTCAGTAAATATCGATTACACAAAGGGGACTTTGTCATCGCGATGACTGGAGCAACTATCGGCAAAGTTGGGCGACTGACTTCGGATTGCGTCGCGTTCATCAATCAGCGAGTTGCCAAAATATCACCTCATTCTGACGTGTGCTTCGATTTTGTCTATCACGCGATACGCTCTCCGGAATTTGACCAGTTCATCCAGAACAACATCGATAGTCATAGTGCACAGGAGAACATCAGCGGAGCAAGCATCGGACGGTTTCCAATTCTAATACCGAGAAGTCTCACCGAGCAGCGGGCGATTGCGGGGGTGCTGAGCAGTCTGGACGACAAAATCGACCTGCTGCACCGCCAGAACAAAACCCTCGAATCCCTCGCCGAAACCCTCTTCCGCCAATGGTTCGTTGAAGAGGCAGAGGATGATTGGGAGGACGGGGCGTTAAGTGATTTGGTTCGAGTTTTGTCCGGTTACCCTTTCAAAAGTTCGACCTTTGAGGAATCAGGTCGGTTTAGGTTGGTGACAATCAAAGCCGTTCAGAATGGAGCATTAGAACTTGCCAATGCTTCTGCAATAACCGATTTGCCGAATAAACTCCCATCCTACTGCAAACTGCAAATAGGAGATATCCTTATGTCTTTGACTGGAAATGTTGGGCGTTGCTGCTTGGTCGACACGGAGGATCTTTTACTAAATCAACGCGTTGCGAAGTTGGAACCGATAAATAGCAATGACTGGGCGTACATCTACACATACTTCCGAAGTCAGCTCGTTCGACGAGAACTAGAAGAAATGGCTAAGGGAACAGCACAGCCAAATTTAAGCCCAATTGAAATTTCCAAGAATGAAATCAAGATTCCGCCTAAAATAAAGCGTACAGAATTTGGAGATTTCGCTAACGTTCACATAGAAAAGCTTTTACAAAATTTAATCCAAATCCAAACTCTGGAAGTTCTCCGAGACACCCTGCTTCCGAAACTGATGTCTGGTGAAGTGAGGGTGGAAGTTGACCGTGGCTGAATTGTTTGGATTTTCATCTGCCGCCAAATGGCTGAAGCCGCCCCTAAGGACGGCTTCGTTACTCCTTCTACAGCTTGGTAGATGAGTGGATTCGATTATTGATTTTAAACCAACGAAATTCAAAGTGTTTTCGGTTTCACGATTGCCAGAGAAATGTACGGGCACATGACATCAGCAAAACTCACCGAATCGGCCATTGAAACACTGGCAATAGAACGCCTTCAGGCCCTTGGGTATCAATACCTCCACGGGGGCGTGATCGCCGTTGATGGAGACGCTCCGGAACGGTCCTCTTACTCGGATGTCTTTCTGAATGGTCGGCTGGAAGAGGCGGTCGCGAGGATCAACCCGCACATTCCTGTGACGCAACGCGAGAACGCCATCAAGGACGTGTTGCGGATCAGCTCTCCGGAATTGCTCGCGAACAATGAAGCATTTCACCGTCTTCTCACCGAAGGTGTTCCTGTTTCCACTCACAAGGATGGAGATGAACGGGGAGATCGGGTCTGGCTCGTCGATTTTGCGAACCCGCTCAACAATGATTTTCTGGTCGTCAATCAGTTCACGATCATCGAGAATCACTTCAACAAACGCCCTGACCTGATTCTGTTCATCAACGGCCTGCCACTGGTGGTCATCGAACTGAAGAACGCCGGAGACGAGAACGCCACAATCCGTTCTGCATTCAAACAGCTGGAAACCTACAAGTCGACGATCCCCAGCCTGTTCACTCCCAATGCCTTTACGGTGATTTCCGACGGTCTGGAAGCGAAAGCAGGGTCAATCTCTGCTGGATTTTCCCGCTTCATGGCCTGGAAGACAGCGGATGGAAAATCAGAAGCGAATCCGCTGGTCAGCCAGCTGGAGACCCTGATTGTCGGGATGCTGAACCCTGTGGTTCTGCTCGATCTGATTCGGCATTTCATCGTGTTTGAAAAAGCCCGCAAGGAAGATCCGAAGACCGGACAGGTCAGCATCACGACCGTCAAGAAACTGGCTGCCTATCACCAATACTATGCCGTCAATGCCGCCGTCGCATCGACATTACGGGCAGCTGATCTTTCCGGGACATCAGGTCAACTTGCAATTCCCGGAAAGCAATTATTCGCTGAAGCCCCCGAGTCTCATTCTCTCCCGGGAGTCAATAAGCAGCCACGCGGAGATCGGAAAGCGGGTGTGGTCTGGCATACTCAGGGCTCAGGCAAATCGCTATCGATGGTGTTCTACACCGGAAAGATTGTCCTGGCGATGGATAATCCGACGGTGCTAGTGATCACCGACCGCAACGATCTTGATGACCAGCTCTTCGATACTTTTGCAGCCGCCAAACAACTTCTCCGGCAAGACCCGATCCAGGCAGAGTCGCGAGAGCACTTGAAGGAACTTCTGAAGGTCGCCGCCGGGGGAGTGGTGTTCTCGACCATCCAGAAGTTTCAGCCAGAAGAAGGAAACGTTTACGAACTGCTCAGCGACCGGAAAAATATCGTCGTCATCGCTGACGAAGCCCATCGGACTCAATACGGGTTTCAGGCCCGAAATGTAGACGTCAAAGATGATGACGGAAATGTTGTCGGTCAAAAGGTGGTCTATGGCTTCGCTAAGTATCTGCGGGACGCATTGCCGAATGCGACGTATCTGGGTTTCACCGGGACCCCGATTGAGAAGACAGACGTCAACACTCCCGCTGTCTTCGGAAACTACGTCGATATCTACGACATCTCGCAAGCAGTGGAAGATGGAGCCACGGTTCGCATCTATTATGAAAGCCGTCTGGCTAAAGTGGCCCTGAGTGATGAGGGGAGGAAACTCATCAAAGAGCTGGATGAGGATCTGGAATCACGCGACCTGACAGACACCCAGAAAGCCAAAGCCCGATGGACCAGGATGGAGGCCCTCATTGGAAGCGAGGACCGCATTCGCAATATTGCCAGTGATATCGTTCAACATTTCGAGGCTCGACAATCGGCCCAAAAGGGAAAAGGGATGATTGTCTGCATGTCGCGACGGATTGCTGCTGAACTCTACAATGAGATCATCAAGCTCCGACCGGACTGGCACAGCGACGACCTGGACAAAGGAAAAATCAAGGTGGTGATGACCGCTGCCTCCAGCGATGGTCCCCTGCTCGCCAAGCACCACACGAACAAAGAGCAACGGAAGCTTCTTGCCGACCGCATGAAAGATGAGGATGACCCACTGGAGCTGGTGATTGTCCGGGACATGTGGCTGACTGGCTTTGATGCCCCCAGTATGCACACGCTCTACATCGACAAACCGATGAAGGGGCACAATCTGATGCAGGCCATCGCTCGCGTGAACCGAGTTCACAAAGACAAAACTGGCGGTCTGGTGGTGGATTACCTGGGAATTGCGGCTGATCTTAAAGAAGCATTGTCGTTCTACTCTGACGCTGGCGGAAAAGGAGACCCCGCGATTGTTCAGGAACAAGCTGTTGAAGTCATGCTTGAAAAACTGGAAGTCGTTTCAGAGATGTACCACGGCTTCCCCTATCAAGAATACTTCAATGCCGACACTTCCAAGAAGCTCAGCATAATCCTTGCAGCCGAGAACCACATCCTTGGATTGCCCGATGGAAAGAAACGTTACATCGACAATGTGACAGCACTTTCGAAGGCATTTGCGATTGCTGTTCCCCATGAACAAGCCTTGGCAGTCAAAGACAAAGTCGGTTTCTTCCAGGCGGTGAAGGCCCGCCTCGTCAAGTTTGAATCGACCGGAGACGGAACGAGTGATGTCGAGTTAGAAACGACGATCCGACAGGTGATCGATGAAGCCCTGGTTTCTGATCAGGTCATTGATGTGTTCGATGCGGCCGGAATCAAGAAGCCTGAGATTTCCATTCTTTCCGACGAATTCTTGGCAGAACTAAAAGGACACCAACACCAAAATATTGCTTTGGAAGTCCTGCGAAAACTCCTCAATGATGAGCTGAAATCCAGGTCGAAAAAGAACCTCGTCCAGAGCAAAGCATTGCTCGAAATGCTGGAAACCGCGATCAAACGCTATCAGAATAAGATCCTCACTGCGGCTGAAGTGATCGATGAGTTGATCAAGGTCAGCAAAGAAATTGTGGCCTCCGATCAGGAAGCCGCCAACATGGGGCTGACGGAATTCGAATATGCTTTCTATACAGCGGTCGCCAGCAACGACAGTGCCCGAGAATTGATGCAACAAGATCAGCTTCGCGAGCTGGCTGTGGTTCTCACACAGAAAGTCCGTGAAAACGCTAGTATCGACTGGACCATAAAAGAAAGTGTGAAGTCGAAACTCCGAGTCATCGTCAAACGCTTGCTTCGGCAGTATGGATACCCCCCTGACAAGCAGCTGCTGGCAACGGAAACCGTTTTGAAACAGGCTGAGATGATTGCGGATGAGTTGGCTGCGAAATAGTTATATCCGTGAAAGAGATCTAATTCTGAACTTCGAGTAGCAAGTCCTTTATTAATCTCGGCCAGTTTTAATACCACAGCAGATTCGAATTGAAGTCAAAAGAATGAGCCAACCATCATTGGGGCGTCTTGAACGTGTTGACCTCCGCACTGCCTGGCTGAGTGAATCAGGAGACTTTACTCCTTGGCTCGCAAGTGAAGAGAATATTTCCCTTTTAGGTGACACGATTCATCTTGAATTGGAAGTCGAAGCTCAAGAAAAGAATGTCGGTCCTTTTCGAGCAGACATCCTCTGCAAGGACACTGCAAGCGACAACTGGGTTTTGATTGAAAATCAGCTGGAGCGGACTGATCACTCTCATCTTGGACAGCTCATCACTTATGCAGCTGGATTGCAGGCGGTCACAATTGTCTGGATTGCGGAGCGGTTCACCGAAGAACACCGGGCTGCTTTGGATTGGCTCAATGAGGCGACCAGCGAGGACATCAATTTCTTTGGGCTGGAGGTAGAACGTTGGCGAATCGGCAATTCTCCTGTCGCTCCGAAATTCAATGTCGTTAGTTCTCCCAATGACTGGACTCGGCGTGTCAGTCAGCAACGGAAAGAAGCAAATCTGGTTGACGTTTCTCCCGCCAAGTAGCTCCAACTTGAATTTTGGGCAGCGTTACACCAGTACGTCGATGAGCATGGTGCGAGTTTTAAACTCACGAAGCCGCTGCCGCAGCACTGGATGAATATTGCAATCGGGAGAACTGGTTTCAAACTTCTTGCCATCTGCTCTCTTTTTGATACACAGTCAGGAAACTACGACAGCAATGAAGTTCGGGCGGAAGTTGAACTGAACGATGACAATGCCAAGGACTATTTTTCGCAATTGATCGCAGAGCGGGGGATCATCGAACAGCAGTTTGGCTCATCTTTGTCATGGTATAATCCGGAGAATAAACGAGTCTGCCGTATCTCAACTTCCCTGTCGGGAATTGATCTTCACGATCGAGCGAAGTGGCCGCAATACTTGGAATGGCTCGTCACGCAGCTGAATCAACTTCGGGCAGTCTTCGGAAATCGTGTCAGATCTTTGGGGACAAGTTCTGCAAACCCGCCCTCCTCCCTCCCAGTTGATACTTTCTAAAGAAGACCTTTCAATGGGCATAAATTTCGAGGTTCTCGCTGCTCTATCGGGTTTCTTCATTGCTTCTCTTCAAGGTCAGAACCGAGCCTGCCAAGCCAGTCTCTCGTCTCCGCACGACGCAATTACCGTCAGTAGTTCATCGAGATTCTGGAAGACCAGCCACGGTTCCAACTCGGTCTTCTCGACGATTTGGTTCACAATCTGCATTTCCAGTTCTTCCCGCCGCTGGCCTTTCCAGATAGTGTCAGCGAGAGCCACCAGGAGATCCTCCAGGGGGAGTGGTTCTCGATCCCAGGCCCCATGAGTTCGGCAGAATCTGGAGAGATCGGGTGAGACATCATTTTCCATCAGGAGCTGCTCACCCGCGAGTTCATGTCGATGTCCCGGTCCTGACAGTTCTTCTGGGTGGACGACCTTCCCCAAATCATGCGAGGCAGCCCCGAAGAGCACGGATTCCTGTTCCATTTCCAACGTCGGAAATCGCACTCGAAAGCCAGCAACAATCTCTACGGCAACATCATGTACAAGATGGAGATGGGCTACCAACCGTGAATCACCATTCAAGCGTTCACACAGCTGCAGAATCGGAGTTGGGAGTGGCCGGGGAGTGAATAGCATGTTCGGTAAACGTTTCGCAGATCGTGATCCACCGTTCTAACTGGCCCATTTGCGGCAGAACAACATGAATGAAGTGTATCCGTCACTGCCTGCTGATCAAGATGGCCACTGATTACCATGATCATCTAAATCAGGTTGTCGACACCGGCATTGGCAACTGGTTCGAACTGAGCATCGTCGGAAGGTGGTTCTATGCTGCCCTCCGTTCAAATGATTTCACCAGTCCACCGTCGTACTCTCGAACCCGCACCTCACTGGGCTTCAGCGTCTCCACTTCTTCAGGAACTTCAGCCAGCGGTGGCAGATGACCGCATTCCATGTGCGACCGTTTCTCGTTGTAATAGCGGGTGAATTCCTGGCACAGGTAATCCAGATGCCGCTTCCCAAAGATGATGAACTTGTCCAGACATTCCCAGCGAATGGTCCCCACAAATCGCTCGCATCTGCCGTTCAAATTCGGTGATGCTTTCGGCAAGGCATTGTGGCGAACACCGTGCTGTTCCAGCGTAGCGACGAATTCCTTGGTGAACTTTGCATCCCGGTCGTGCATGACAATCGACGGCTTATCGTCCCGGTTCATGGTCTGACCGAGAAACGCCTCTGTCTGCTTCACCACCCAGGCAGAATTCGGATGTTCCGTGGATTCGGAGACGATCGCTTCCCTCGTGGTCATGCACAGCCAGACCATGACATACATCTCTTTCAGACCACGGGGAGTGACCGTCTTCACCGAGAAGAAGTCCACGGCCCAGAGTGTCTTCGCATGACGATCCACGAAGTTCTGCCAGGTATCCGATGTGCGGTCCGGAACCGGGCGAATTCCTTCTTCCTTCAGGATGTTTCGGACCGTCTGACGACTGATCTTTTTAATCCCCATATTTCGGAGTTCTCCCACGATCCGGGTCAGCCCGAAGTTTGTGAGAGAGGCGATTTGCAAGACCAGCTCCCGGATCTCCTGCGGTTTTCGTTGTCCCCCTTTGGAGTTCTTCTTTCGCTTCGGCGTCCCGCTCTCTTCTTTCAGCCAGCGGTAGAACGTGGCTGGTGAGACGATGGTGATCAGTTCTTCAATCGCCCGCCCCAGCACCTTGCCGAACTTGATGAGCCGTTCCCGTTCATCTCGACGAGTGTGAACCTGCTGAGGCAATCGAGCTCTGAGAATCTTGTTCTCTTCCTTCAGGAACTGGATGTACTGAGCCAGCTGGCGATCTGTGGCGGAGGCAATCAAAGCGAGCAAGGGATGAAAAATGTAGAGCATCGGGCTATTGTCCGAATGTGTAATGTGGAAACAGATTACACATTCGTTTTACCCCGCTAAGTGGGTGGTTAGCCGCTTCAAATCATGGTTTCTCCACCAGGATTTTGAAGTCGGGAAAGCGGAGTCCATACAGCCGGTTCAGAGGGAACCTGAGAACACTTTTTTGATCCCGAAATGAAGGGTCAGGGACGGGCGAACATTGCCTTCAGATCGACCTGTGATTCCTCGTCCCGAGGATCGAGATTTTGGGTACACCTCAGAAAACTGTACCCATTTTCGGCCTTTTCCAGGCTTTTTGCTGCTGAGAGTGAGCTTTTCAGACCTGGTCATTTCCGCCAGACGAAGCATCCCCGAACCCTCCCCGGCAGGGTACTAAGGCTCTACGGAACCGAAGGGGTGGAAGCACAAGCCTGAAATTGTGATGCATGATCGGGATACAAAGTTCAGCAGAGAGTTTAGAGCGACGCTAAAAGCTCATGGTCCAAAAGAAAACAATCTCACAAAGCGGAATTCCAATCTGAAAGGTCGCTGTGAAAACTTCATCAGGACCTTCAGGAGCGAGTGCTTGTCGAACTTCATCCGATTTGGTTGCAAATATCTGAATCATTTCGTCGTTGAGTTCACAGAGTAATATAACCAGCATCGCAGCCACATGTGTCGTGGACATCTGCCGCCGGTGTGAGTAGAGCCGGACGACGTCGAGACGGTCCAGCTGAACGAGATTGAATTCAAATCGTTCGCAGGTGGACTGGTGAAGAGCTTCGAGAGAGTGGCTGGTTGACGCAGACACATTCCTGATTCACAACGGCGGTAACTTCATCCCCGCCTAATTGACTTTGATCAAGTCCGGCAATGAGTGAATTTGGTGACGGGATGGCTGTGTGCGACAGTTCGCCATGTCGTACGAACTATGCAATTGTCTGCGTCAAGTTTTTGTCTCATCAGGCTGACAGCAAAGAACTTCACCTCGCTCACGTCATTTGGGCAGTGGGACCATTGGTACTCCAGCTACATTTCTGATCGTCAGCGGTCCATGTTGGTCGACTGTCGCTCGGAATGTCGTAGTAGCCACGGAACGTATCTTTTTTTATTGAGAGAGTTTGTCTTAAGAGTGCAAGGCGCCGGGACCAGCTCTCCCGAGAGATTGGATAGTGAATTCCCGCTGATTCAAGGTTGTGCCCGAAAGGCGAAGCACTCCAATTGCGTTGTCATCGAGGAGTTTGTCACGTCATCTTCAGGGGCGTGTCGCACGTACGGTCCACCTTTTGCTGTGGTCTCTAATCACGTGAGTGGTGCGGGTGAGAAGTCCTCTGTAGAAGGTATATGACCATGGCTATGACAACGACGACCAAACCCGTGATTGGCATTTTCCACGATCCCATCGAAGCTCAACGAGCGATTGCTGAGCTCAAACGGCAGGGATATACGGAAGATCAAATCGGAGTGGTCTCTCCCGATCGGAATTCGGTAACTGCTTCAGAATCAGAATCGAAGGCTGAAGAAGGTGCGATTGCAGGTTTGGCCACCGGCGCCGGAGTGGGTGCACTCTGGGGACTCGGTATCTTGTCGAATGTCCTACCAGGGATCGGCCCGGCAATTTTTGGAGGAACACTGGGCGTGATCCTGTCGAGTGCTGCAGCGGGTGCCACAGCCGCTGGAATTGGTGGTGCACTGGTAGGGCTGGGCATGTCAGAAGAGGACGCCGAGCACTACGAGAGCGAATTCAAAGCTGGCCGTACGATCGTGACTGTGCATGGCACCCCGAATACAGCTCTGGCGCAAAGTATCCTCTCCCAACATGGTGGCTATGACCGTTCCTCAGTTCCACAATAACCACGTGTTGGCCTACAGATGAAATGAAATTCGTCCCGATCTGGATCTCTCGATTTGTTCGTCTGACCGGCGAGCCGAGAGGTCCGGACTTGGAACGGTCCGAACACTGATACGTTCCCGCTGGCAGCGTCGGCAGGAAAAGCGTGCTGGGCAAATTCCTTCATTGTGGGTTCTTAGAAGTGGCGGAGAAAAGGTGCCCCCGCCACATTAGAAAGACACCCAGCCACATCGCCAGAAAGAGACATTCGATGATTCCATCGACCAAATAGATGGGAAGAATGACCTTTCGAGCGACATAGATAAAATCAATTGCTGCCAAGCTGATCGTACTTCCCAGTGCAAGCACTCCCAGCTCCAATGAGGGACGTCGGCGCCACGCCCCTGCGATTAGCGTGATGCCAACGGTTGTCACCAGCAAGCCAACCGTCATCACCAGCCAATGATCCGATTCACGTCCCGTGACCAGATGATCTGTTTTCTCACCAGTCACGAATTTGAACGACTGAATATCGATGAGTGGCCAAATCCCAAAGACCGAGAAATAACCTCCTTGCAGCCACATTAAAATAATGGCCATCCGTGAGGAGTCGTGTTTGGAGACAGTTGCATCCATGGGTATCTGACCTCAACGCTCATGTTCTGGCTTTACAGGACTGCTGAACGGGACTTGGATGACAACGGATGGGAAAGTCGCTGGAGTCTTGGCGATTCTCCGGAATCTTGAGCGGCGCATTCATGGTCTGAATGATCGGCCGAGCAAGCCCCGGAAATTGGGAGAGGACCCGCATCACGTTGCGCACCAGCCAAGGGCGGCGAAGCCCGAACGACAGCTGGCGACAGACCCATTGTCGATGCCCCAGCACTTCTGGAAGACGGACCTGCCATGATTTTTCCAGAGCAAGGCTCCACGTCTTAATCCCTGCACGCACGAACGGCACGGCGAGTTGAGCCGAAGCCAAGGCCCAAGCCATTCCTTCGCCGGTGAACGGCTCGATGTATCCGGCCGCATCCCCGATCACCAGCATCCTTTCACTGGCTAGGATGGCAAGATGACGGGTGAGACTGACTGTTCCGTGCCAATTCGTGGTTTCCAAACCGGCAATCTCTCGATATCCGCTCTCACTCAGGATTTCGGCGGCCGCCGCGCCAGGAGCGCCGCAGTTCCGCATGAAATCACGGTCAAAAGCCGCCGCGACATTTAGTTGTCCATCCTCCACTCGGACCAGTCCGACATAGCCCCCGGTGCCGACCGCCATATAAATCGTCCCACCCTCATAGTCCGCGGGAGCCTCTTTGAGCAGGCAACCCGCAGCAACTCGGGATTGTGGATCGACCACACTCTGCATCTCCAGCTCGCGTTCCGCACAGGCCAGGCCACCAGCAAGGAGGACAACACTTCCGGATGCGTGCATCAAAGATCCACGCTGATCCAGCAGGACGCTGCGTTGATCGTTTCTAACTCCTTCGACGTGCGCGGTCGTTTCTGCCAGAAACTCCGCACCCGCTGTGATGGCCGCGCCGACCAGAGCCGCGTCTAAGCTCGCTCTGGAAATTGCCAACCCCTCAGGTAAGTCGAATGCCGCTTCAAGTCCTTGGGCGCGCATCTGGAAGCTACTCAGCGGAAGCCCCTTGATTTCAGTCATCACTGTGCGGAGGCCGGCAGATCTCAGAAGAGCGAGTGCTTGCCCATTGAGGCAGCCACCACACACTTTCCCCCGTGGAAAGGATTTCCGTTCCACAAGCAGCACTCGGCATCCCAGTTGCGCCAGCTGATATGCAGCCAGAGCGCCAGCCGGTCCTGCTCCGATGATCACGGTCTCCCAAGGCTCTCGGCATGCCGCTTCCAGAGTGAGCGTGGATAACATCACGACCGGCTCCACGATAGCAGAAAACGCTCAGGCCAATGGCGGGTAACCGTGGCATTCTCCAACCCGGCATGTTCCGCCAGCTCGCGGACTTCTTTCATCGTGAATGCGGCAGCTGCGGATATTGGACCATCATGATGGACGACGTCCGAGGTACTCAGTAAATGGGAGCCAAGCCAGGCCAAACACCAGCCTACGTGACTGCGAATCAGATCATCGACCAGAATCTGATGCTGTGCTGCCTTCCGCATTCGTCCGAGAAGCTCAACCGCATCCAGGTTGCTGAGATGGTGTAAAAACAGCGTGCAGGTCAGGAGATCATAGTGGTCAGGCAAAGGGGACTGGAGCACGTCCAGATTGAAGAACTGAACGGAGAGGTCCTGCACCATTGCCTGATGCCGAGCGAACTGAATTGTTTCGCGATTGATGTCGCATCCATTAACCTCGATTTTCAGGTGATGACGCCGGGCCTGATGAGCCAGACTAAGCGCAACATCCCCTCCGCCGCAGGCGATATCGAGAACCCTCACCGGATTCGGTTTCCGATCCCTGGAGAGCCGTTCCAGCACCGGCCAGAGAACGGCATGGCTCCGGCTGATTGCATTGACCCGTTTCAATCCCCGCAGCGCCTGTGTTCGGCGTAGGGAGGCAATACCGGGTTGATCGAGCCATTCTGGTTCGCGACGTCGTTCGCCCAAGTCCCAAAACGGGGTCCACCATCGACTCTCAGGAACATGCGAGGCGGAAGAAGACAACTCAGCGCTGACTTTTGTGGAGAGCATGTTGGAATGATCTTTGGAAATGCGTAAAGCCCGGTGCGGGGGGTTTTTCAATGAATGTGAACCAACAGTCGGAGGGGAGCGGTCGGTGGGCGATCATGTCGCGTTCTTGATGACCGAACTGACGGATCACGGGACCGAATCACTCGAACACTTCAATGGACGAATCGTGACGGGAACCTATTGGCTTGTCGGCCTCCCGAAGTAACCATCGACGACGGATATGGCCGCAAGATATAAACGAAGAGGTTGACGCTTCGTGATTTGCCGGTCGTCGCAGTCACTTGCGACTCTTGGACTATTAATGAGCGAAAAAGCAAATACCATTCCAGCCCGTCATCGCCACGATGACGACGAGGGACTCTGTTTACGTTCGTTGAGAGCGAATCCGGTGAAAGAACTCACCCACTCATGCCTGCCTTCATCTCCCCCCGCTCAAACTGTCATTCCGGTTCTTTGAACTTACGTGTTGACATTCTGAAGCCCCTGATTCGCACGCACCTCGGCCGAGACCAGTTCGGCGTGTGCTTTGGGTTGAATCCCGGAGCCGTGTCGATTGGCATATGCTTTCGTCAACTCAGCACCAAAGAGAAAGATCAGGGAGGCGTAATACAGCCACACCAGCAGTGCTGCGAGCGCTCCGGCAGCACCGAAGCTCGACGTGACTCCCGCCCGGCCGATGTACAGGCTGATCAGAAATTTCCCGAGCGAAAACAGGACAGCAGTCGTCAGCGCTCCCAGCCAGACATCCCGCCACGCAACCTCCGCATCGGGGAGAAACTTGAAGATCAATGCGAACAGCGCCGAGATGACGATCAAGTCAAACAGGAGCGTGATGAGTTGACCGAGATAGCTCATCTTCCAGTCTCCGAGCAGCGGCCCAATCGCAGCGAGCGCGGAGCTGACAATCAAGGAAATCAACAGCAAAAACGCGATTCCTAACACCATGGAGAGCGACAGGAACCGGCATCGCACCCAGCCCCAGACGCCACCGCCCGGCTTTGGCTGAACCTCCCAAATCGTGTTCAGTGCATCCTGTAACTGGCCAAAGACACCGGCTGCTCCCAAAACCAGCATCATGATCCCCAGTATCGTCGCGAACCGTCCCTGTCTCGATTGACTGGCGTTATCGAGAATTGCCCGAATCGCCTCTCCCCCAGCGTGGCCCACCACATGGTCGATCTGCGCGGTGATCTGCCCTTCCGCCGAGTGCTGTCCAAAGATCAGGCCGGCCACTCCGATAATAATGACCAGCAACGGCGCCAGAGAGAAGATCATGTAATAAGCCAATGCGGCGCCGAGCCGAGGCGCTTTGTCAGCCACCCAGTGTGCTCCGGCCTCTTTGACGATTGCGACGAGTTCAGAGTACGTCATTAAGCTTCAGCCTTGAGAATGTGAGATTGGCTCAGCGCGCTGCTGCGAACCACAATCCCGAACGTGCTGGCATTGAGCACGTCCTGTTCCACACGAATGTAGGCCACTTTAATCCCCCCAAACACTTAAAACAGAACGCCTGTCGAAAGTCATCCTTTTCTGTCGCAGACGCCAGAATGTTTTCGTCGCCGATTTCACTGAGGATGCCCCTCTGTATCGAAGTCATTTGTGCTGGGGGGCTGGCTCCCGTGAGAGAAGAACCGGAAGAAGTCGAAACGGTTCCATTGCAGGAGGTTGAAGCGAAATCCTGAGTTGGGGGCACTGGCCAACATCGTTCCCGCATCGCTCTGAGATGGCTAAGTCCAGCGATGATTCATTGCATTACCGCCTTTTTCTACGTAATGCTTGGACATGCCTGTCTGTCGGCGCTCTTTTCTACGACCAATTCCACACTCGATCGCAGAGGGACCAGGAACTCTCCAAGTTTTCATCAGTTGCGCGAAGTGGAATAAATCTTGCGTCGTCACTTGCAGTACTGATGCGGTGATTTGGTCTGGGCATTTCATCTGGGGCCAAATTGGCGGATGTCGGAACGGACATGATGACACTGCCCACTCCGGCACGATGCCGTGGTGGAATCACCAGTTTGTGTCTGACTGGAATCTCAGCCAAATGCTGTCTCCTTGTCAGACGCCCCGCCATGTCGCCACTCGTTGTGGCGGCCGGCCAAGCACAATGAATGGTGCGAGACTGGAGACATTGAATTGGAGTCGAAAAATTTTAAAAGGAATCAGAAAATGGGAATGACACGCGAACAATTCGTTACTGATCAAGCTGCTGAACATCAGGAAGGGGTTCTGGCCAGAATGATTGAGCAGCAGACGGCCCAAGTCTCTTCAGATGTCTTTCTATGGGCTGCCTTGGGGTCCATCGGGGGAGCTTTGTGTTTGAAGATGTATGGCCGCTCGCATGATGCACTCTTCGTCGGTCAGTGGGCGCCGACATTTTTGATCCTCGGCCTCTACAACAAGATTGTGAAAACGCATGGTTCTGATCGTTTGGATTGAACCTGACTGGCTTCTTTGAAGAGATTCAGAGGAGGGATGAAAAAATGAGGCCGTTCTCAATCTGGATCCCTTCGAATGGATCAGGCGCCGTCGCCGGAGAAACGGCCACGGCGCCGATGTTGGAAGTCAGGATCTCCTCTCACAAGGGTTTTCGTAAATGTGAACGATCGCCCCTTCTGCTGCAGTAGAATATTGAGGACGAGGGCCCCGTGAGGGGTACCATTCACCCACAAGCACCTATTTGAGGGGAGTCCAGAAACAGCGTCGCACCTGAACGCCGCGCATCTCCTGAAGCACCCATTTTTTGAAAGGCGTTAATGATCCAGATGCACTTTATCCTAGGAGGAAAACCGGGAACCGTATAGGCACCTTTCACCCCCCATTTGACGTATCGCACCGCCATCGACAATCGAACGGAGACATCCTGATGACCAGACAAGTCGCAATTGTTGGAGGTGGATTAGCTGGCTTGACCTGTGCCAAGTCGCTTGTCGATGCTGGATACCGGGTCTCGATCTATGAAGGACTTCCATTCCTCGGCGGACGGGCATCGACATATCGAGATCAAGATGGGGATTGGATTGAGCAGGGACTGCACCTGTTTCTGGGGACCTATTCGGAATTTAAAAAACTCATGCAGGAAATCGGGCAATTTCCTGAAGAAGTTCTTTTCTGGATGTCAGAAGTACGCCTTCAAGACCCGGAAGGCCCCGATGCAGTTTATGGTTCTAATCCCTTCATTGCCCCGATAAAGACCATTCTGGGATTTCTGGGGCAGAACGATTACCTGGGACTGGGAGACAAACTGTCATTGCTTCCACTGGCGGCCCCCGGACTGAAGGGGATGAAGGGGCTGGAAGAGTACGACCAAATGACCGTCCACGAGTGGTGGGCACGTTGCGGTGGGACTCAAGCTGTTCTGAAACGATTTTTACAACCGTTTTGTCGGGCCATCCAATTTACCGAAGTAGATGAGTTTTCCGCTTACAACTTTCTGGGCTGGCTTCATCATGTGACGTACGACCTCCCTCATTCGCTTCTGGGCGGCTATCGCGGTGCACGGGATGAATTGATCTTCGCGCCGCTCGGTCGCTATTTGATCCATCATGGCGCGACGATTCAGACCGGCGTCAAACTCACACGCATCGACTATGATCCTTCCTCGAATCTGGTGACTGGGTTCCATCTGGACAACACCCGTCAAATTCAGGCGGATCTC
Organism: uncultured Planctomicrobium sp.; assembly: GCA_938015865.1. GTDB lineage: Bacteria > Planctomycetota > Planctomycetia > Planctomycetales > Planctomycetaceae > Planctomicrobium. The sequence continues at coordinate 1,157 of CALLWY010000007.1, read as the reverse complement.
TATGTTTGTGCACTCCCGGGATGGAACTTCGCCCCGTTGATTCCACCCCCGCTTCAGTCAACGGAATTCTTCTCCCGGATCGCGAAGTTACCCACTGCCCCTGCCATTTCTGTCCAGTTGTGGTTTGATCGTCGCGTCGTCGATACCGACGATTTCACGTTAATAGCGCACAGCCAGCTGCCGGTTTATCAGGATCAGGCCACGAATGCTTATCCCACTTCAGGTGGCAGCCGCATTTCTGCGACGATTTCTCCCGCCGAGCAGTATCTCAGCTGGGGAGATGAAGAACTGGTTGCTCTTGCACGAGACAACCTGAGTGCCGTTGAACCGAAGATCAAGACGGCCCGCATTGTGAAATCGGTCGTCCTGCGACATCCACAACATCTGGTCAAGCCAGCACCGGGAGCCATGACCTCTCGCCCGACACAGGCGACACCCGTTCCCAATCTGTTTCTGGCCGGAGATTGGACCCAGCAGGATTATTTCGGTAGCCAGGAAGGAGCAGTTCGGAGCGGTCGAGCCTGTGCAGCGGCGATCCTCCAATCGAACGAACTCAACCGATAAGCCTTGAATTCGAGTACATTTGATTCACTACTGTCGGCTGTTTACGGCGTTCGCCGAAAATGAGTGCCGTATTGGGGCACCCGTACTCGTGCTATACAAAGAGGGGCAATTGCTGCCGAAATTCCAAACCAAAGGACGTCTATTTTTAACTGTCACTGGTTCTAGCGCCTCGACAAATGACAGGAGTTAGCCAAACACTTCCGGTTTGTGAAAGACGAGAACCAGATTCTGCGATGGCAGCGGCGAGAGCGACTCATGTGCGTGCGGAGGAATAGGAACGACTCATCAGTTCAGGAAATAAACATAGAGATTCCCCGTGGAGATCCTGTTAAATAGGAAACAAGGGATAGCAACATAATAGTCAATCGTTGGTGTGCCGCCCAGTACTCCATCCACTGGCATTCTGAGTTTGATCCCAACCAAGATCTCAATTCGTCACGTTCCCTTCATAAATTGAATCGATCTGATAATCTCCTTTCAAATTGACCGACAAGGAACGTCGCTCGCATTCCCCACGGCTTAACAGACCTGGTGAATTGCTTAACAGACCTGGTGAATTGATGTTGGGAGTTCCTTGAACTGACCGTCGCAGA
>CALLWY010000006.1 GCA_938015865.1 uncultured Planctomicrobium sp. | reverse complement strand
ACCCCTTGCTGTCCACTCCTGATCGACGCGGTGCAACAAGCTTACTGTTGGCAGTAGCACTGGTCTGGGCCTCTCTGTTTTGCGGAGGCCCGGGAGCACAGGGAGACGATCTGGTTCGACTTCAGCAGCTCGCCGTTCAACAGGCGGTTGCTGCGGCGGACCCTTCCATTGTCCGCATCGAAACGGTCGGAGGAGTGGACCTTGTCGGAGACATCCTCACCAGCACAGGCCCAACCACGGGTGTTGTCGTCCGTGAGGATGGCTACATCATTACGAGTCGGTTCAATTTTCTGGCCAATCCCACTTCTGTCGTCGTGACGCTTGCGGATGAACGGCAGTTTGCTGCGGAGATCGTCAGCAGCGACATGTCCCGGATGCTCACACTGCTGAAGATCAATGCCACCGATCTGACTCCACTCACGCCGGTTCCCAAAGAGGAATTCCGAGTCGGTCAGTGGGCGGTGGCTCTGGGACGAACCTTTGATCTGAAATTTCCAAACATCTCCGTCGGAATTATCAGCGCACTGAACCGAGTCTGGGGGAAGGCGATTCAGACGGATGCCAAGACCTCCCCGCTGAACTATGGTGGGGCGCTGATCGATCTGTCCGGGCGGTGCCTGGGAGTCATTGTTCCGCTCTCCCCGCAGGAGCAGGGGGAAACTGCTGGAGTCGAGTGGTACGACAGCGGAATCGGCTTTGCGGTCCCATATGAAGATATCCTGAAGGTTCTCCCCAAACTCATTGCGGGGGAAACGCTCAAGCCGGGATTACTCGGCGTCGGATTTGAAGACAATGGCCCTGTCAGTGGTGAAGCGAAGATCATTCGGGTCCGGCCGGAATCCCCTGCCGATCAGGCGGGACTCAAGGAAGACGATGTCATCACCCAGATCAATGGTCATCCCGTTCAGAAACTTAATGACCTGAAGCACGTCCTCGGGTCTCTCTATGCAAAGGACACCGTTCAGCTGGCCATCCGTCGCGGCGAAGAGACACTCACCCGAGAAATCACGCTGACGGATGTCCTGAAGGCCTATCAGTTCCCTTATCTGGGGGTCTGGCCGGACCGGAATGATTCCGATTCAAATGGGGTCCGCCTGCATCGAGTCTATCCGGAGAGTCCCGCCGCTCAGATGGGTCTCAAGGCAGGTGACATCATCCAGAAAGTGAAGGATGACTCCGTCTCTTCCGCTGCGGAACTGGCCGAGCGAATCCGTCGCGTGGAAGTCGGCAATGACGTAGAGCTGTCTGTCCTCCGGGACGGGGAAACGCTCGCACTGAAGGCAACGTTGGTTCCGTTTCCGAATGATCCCCCCGAGGCCGGGGCTCGCCAGCGCTATCCACTTCCTGAGACCCCACCATCGGCAAAGACAGGCCGGCTGAACGAACAACTCCCCGAGGAGGGGCTTTCGTTCTGGGGGTTCGTCCCGGAAAATTATCGTCCGGATCGAAAGTGGGGCCTGCTCATCTGGTTGCACCCGCCAGGAGACACGGAGGAAGCCCACGCCCTGCAGGCATGGGCAGATGAGTGCCGTGACCGCGGCGTCATCCTGGTCGGCCCGCGGGCCGGTGATGTTGGGGGTTGGTCTGCTGAGCAGGAACCACAGGTCATGAATGTTGTCGAGTGGATCAGGGAGCGATACACGCTGGACCCAGCCCGTGTTGTGGTCGTCGGGAAAGAAGCTTCCGGCCCCTTTGCCACCCGGTTCGCGTTTAAATACCGCGATCTGGTTCGAGGACTGGTCCTCATTGGCGCGCCGCTACGTATCCCTCCCCCCGACACCGATCCGGACGCCCCGCTTCAATTTGCGTTTGTCAGCGCTTCCAAGGGAGCGCCGCGCAAACTCATTGATTCCGTCGTGGAGGCTCTCCGAAAACGAAACTTCCCCACATGGCTGCTCGCGCAATCCGAACAGGATGAAACCACATTTCCACCCGATACCGTGACCGAACTTTCGGAATGGATCGACGCTCTTGATCGCCTGTAATGCTCGAACATGCGGATGACTCGAACTCATGCAACTGGATGACGAACTCTGCTACTGCTTTCATGTCTCCTGCAGAAAGGTGATGAACTTTCTGCGAGTCCATCAGCCTCGTCGCCCGAGTCAATTGAGCGAATGCGGAGGAGCAGGGACCGGGTGCGGCTGGTGTGTCCCTTACCTGAAGAAATGCTTTCAGAACTATCAGGATGGAAAATCTGTGGTGGACGAACAGCAGAAAGCCGAAGAGTACGCTGCTGCCCGAGCGGCCTACATCAAGGCAGGTCGAGTCCGTCCGACTCCCCCAACCTGACCTGATTCCATTGGGCAATAAAATCCTGACCGGTTCAGACGCTTGATCATGAGTGGATCAGGAATCACCATGATCCTGTCTGACATTCTTCAACTTCCCTGATCCATTTAACACGCGGACGATCTGTGAATACGTCAAACAGCCAGCTGACAGTCGGCTTTCTCGGTGCAGGAAAAATGGCCACTGCACTGGCAAAAGGGCTGATTGAGTCAGGATCGGTCGAGGCCCGCAACGTGATTGCAAGCGATGTGATCGCCGCAGCCGCAGAGAGTTTTGCCTCAGCGACCGGTGGGAAAATCGCTTCTTCTAATGACGAGGTTCTGAAGTCAGCCTCCATTGTCTTTCTGGCAGTGAAACCGCAGTCGATCCCGGCCCTGCTTCGCGAGATCTCTCCTCAGGTCCAGAAGCACCACCTGATCGTTTCGATCGCAGCTGGAATTACGCTAGGCCAGATGGAAAAGGAACTCCCGCAGGCCCGAATCATTCGTGTCATGCCCAACACTCCCTGCCTTGTCGGTTCGGGAGCTTCGGTCATTGCACGAGGCACTTATGCAACGGCGGACGATGCAGCCCAAGTCCTCTCTCTCCTCTCCACAGTCGGGTTGGCACTGGAGATGCCTGAATCCGCTCTGGATGCGGTCACCGGGCTTTCCGGGAGTGGGCCAGCGTATGTTTTTCAGATCATCGAGGCTCTCAGCGACGGAGGAGTTCTGGTTGGGTTGCCTCGGGCAGCCGCCACACAGCTTGCAGCACAGACACTCCTTGGAGCCGCGAAAATGGTTCTTGAGACCGGAGAACATCCGGGCCAACTCAAGGATGCTGTGACCAGTCCGGGAGGGACGACAATTGCCGGCCTGCTGGCTCTGGAGCAGGGGGGATTGCGGGCCGCCCTGATGAATGCGGTCCGCAGTGCGACGGAACGGTCCCGACAGCTGTCGGGGAATCATTGATCACCCTGTTCTCTCTTCGAAACGGTCATGTCTGTGGATGTCTCCTCTCTGAACCTTTCACACGTCAGCTTGCTGGCGATGGAATGGTATCCATGGGACACATGGATCGTGATCACCGCTGCACTGGCGGCCATGTCCTGCACACTTCCTGGACTCTGGCTCGTGCTCCGACAGCAGAGCATGATGGGGGATGCACTCAGCCACACCGTCCTCCCGGGAGTGGTCATCTCCTTCCTCTTCGGGCAGTGGCTTCACACCTCCGGATGGATTTCCTCAACACAGCTGGCGGCATTTGAACCGGTACTTCTGGTCACCGGGGCGATCGTCATCGGAATCCTGACGGCGATTCTGACGGAGGCCGTTCAGAAACTGGGGCAGGTGGAAAGCAACGCTGCCCTTGGAGTGGTCTTCACGTCACTCTTTGCGCTCGGGCTTCTGCTCATTCGCCTGACTGCCGACAACATTCATCTTGATCCCGACTGCGTCCTGTTCGGTCAACTGGAACTCGCTGTCTGGGAAACGGTCCCGGTGTTTGGAATTCAGGTTCCTGTCGCTGCGTTGACCAACGGAGCATTGCTGCTGATCAACAGCCTCCTGATCCTTCTTTTCTTCAAGGAGCTGCGCATCGCTGCATTTGATCCTGCGATGGCGACTTCGGTGGGCATTCCCGCAGGAGTGGTGCATTACATCATGACCGGAATGACTGCTGCCGCTGTGGTCACGGCATTCACATCGGTTGGAAGCATTCTCGTAGTCGCCATTCTGATTGTCCCCGCTGCAAGTGCCCTGTTACTCTCCGATCGTCTCCCGAGGGTCATCGGCATCAGCCTGCTGATCGCAGCGGCCAGTTCAGCAATCGGGCATGTCATGGCCAAGAGTCTCCCGTCCATGATCTTCTCCCGACTGGGATACCCTGAAGTGCACGACGCCGGGACTCCCGGGATGGTGGCGGGGGCGTGCGGGATCTTCTTTGTACTGGCTCTGTTCTTTTCACCTCAGTCCGGGCTGCTCGGCAGATGGATCGGTCGTTTGACCTTCACATTCAAAATGGCGACGGATGATGTTCTGGCAACACTGTACCGATTTGCAGAAGGCCCCGATCATCGTGGAGCCCGTGTGGAAGAAGTCCACGAAAACGCCGCATGGATTCCCGGATGGGTCTGGAGACTGGTACTGTGGCGTCTGCGCTCGCGAGGGCTTGTCACCGGAGATCACGTGCTGGAACTGACGACGACGGGACGGGAACAGGCGGGAACGCTGGTCCGCTCTCACCGACTCTGGGAGTCTTACCTTCACAAGCACTTTCAACTGGAAGATGCATCCCTCCATGAATCTGCAGATCGGGTCGAACATTTTCTGGACCGCGAACTGCAATCACAACTCGACGCGGAACTGGATTCTCCCGAAATCGATCCGCAAGGGAAATCCATTCCATCGCGAGATGTCCAAGGCGAGTGATGTCCCTCTCCATTCATCCTGTCACCTGATCAGTGACAACGATCAAGAAATTCACCGATGCCCGCCCTCAAATACCATCCTCGTCGTCGCTATCTCGTCCGATTCGATTTGAAGCGGATTCCACACATGTTCACCGATGTGCTGGTGATCGGTGCGGGAATTGCCGGTATCCGGGCGGCACTGGAAATCGACCCGCGACTTCGCGTCGTCATCATCACCAAAGATGCCGTCAACCTGTCCAACAGTGCCTGGGCACAAGGGGGGATTGCAGGGGTCCTCGATCCGGCAGACCGGATCGAAGATCATGCCATGGACACAATGACAGCCGGAGCAGGGCTGTGTCACGAGGATATCGTTCGGAATGTTGTTGAGGCAGCCCCGAATCTGATCCGCGAGCTGGCAGCGATGGGAGCACGCTTCGATCAGAAAAATGGAAGCATTGCACTGACAACCGAAGGGGGCCACAGCCGCGCGCGGGTGGCTCATGCGCTTGGGGACGCCACCGGCAAGGAGATCATGCGGGCCTTGATCGATACCGTTCGGGGAGCGAGCTGGACGGAGATCTGGGAAAAGACCTTCACCATTGACCTCCTCACTCACGATGGTGAATGCCGCGGCGCACTTGTCTGGAATCCTCATCATGGCAAGACCTTCGTCTGGGCCAAGCAGACAATCATTGCCACCGGAGGGGCAGGGCGGATGTACCGGGAGACCACCAACCCGGATATCGCCACCGCCGATGGTCATGCCATCGCATTTCGGGCAGGAGCCGAGCTGCGCGACATGGAGATGATGCAGTTTCATCCGACGGTTCTTTACATCGCCGGAAGCAGCCGCCATCTCATCTCAGAAGCGGTCCGGGGTGAGGGGGGAGAACTGGTCGATGTGAACGGCTACGCCTTCATGAAGGACTATGACCCGCGCGGGGCACTGGCACCGCGGGATATTGTCAGCCGAGCCATCGTTGACCAGATGGAAAAGACCCGACATCCGTGCGTCTATCTCGACCTGACACACGTCGACTCACAGCATGTCATCCAGCGTTTCCCGCACATCAGTCAGGTCTGCCGGGAATTCGGACTGGATCTCACCCGCGATCGGATTCCGGTTCGTCCGGGGGCACACTACATGATTGGCGGCCTGACGGTTGATGATGAGGCCCGGACAACATTGCCGGGACTCTGGGCAGCGGGTGAAGTCACTTCGACAGGACTGCATGGAGCAAATCGTCTGGCGAGCAACAGTCTGCTTGAGGGACTTTATTTCGGAATTCGAGCCGGGCAGGGGGCCAGTGCCGCCGCTCTGGAGATCCCGGATCGATTTGTCGTCCCCCCTGTTGAATGTGAGTGGACTGAAACAATCACCGATCACGACGATCTCAATCTCACTGACCTGCAGAACTCGCTGAGCGCCATCATGTGGAGAAACGTCGGAATTCGACGGGATGAGGACGGACTGAAAGCAGCTGCGGCACAGGTTGACTTCTGGGATCGGTATGTTTCCCAGCGAGAATTCGACACAGTCCCCGGCTGGGAACTTCAGAATATGTTGCTGGTTGCCCGTCTCATGATCGACTCTGCCCTGGCACGGACAGAAAGCCGGGGGGTCCATTTCCGAAGCGACTATCCCGAGACCGATCCCGCACAGGCCTCGCACGTCACCATTCATCAGGACTGATGAGCAAGGAATCCTGCGTCAGGTTCACCTGAAGGCAAGCATCGCTTACCAACGCTCGACCGGCCCGTTCGGAACCTTGATCAACGCGGTGGGGACGGTGGCGATCCGTTCACCGTGTCGTTGCCGGATCTGCTCCAGGATCTCTTCAAATTCCGATTCGGATTCAAAGCGACGGAGTCGGTCTTCGAGATCGTCGGGAATCCCGAGTTGTTGCCCATACCAGGCGGCAAATTTACGGAACAGGCGCGTGCTGAACTCTGCATGCTGCTCGCACATGAACCGGAAATGGTCCCGCAGGAAACTGATTTTCGCATCGCGATCCGGTTCACTGAATTCTTTCCCCTCGACGCCATGCTGGATTCTGGAAAAGATCCACGGGTCCAGGAGTGCTCCCCGTCCAATGGCAACACCCGCACAGCCGGTCACTCTCCGCATGTGAAAGGCATCTTCGGGTGTCCGGACATCTCCATTTCCGATGATGGGGATCGAGTCGACCGCCTCGACCACATCGCGGATTCCGTTCAGATCGACGCTTCCCTGAAATCCCTGCTGCCGGGTCCGGCCATGAACGGTGATGGCTGCGACACCGAGTTGCTCGAATTCCCGAGCCAGAACGGGAGCCGTCATCTGGTTGCGGTCCCAGCCCAAACGCATCTTGACCGTGACGGGAATGCGAACCGATTCCACAACCGCCGCGACCATTTGACAGGCTCCGCCTGTATCACACATCAGACGGGCCCCTCCTCCTTGACCATTCACCTTGGCCATCGGACAGCCCATGTTCAGGTCGACTCCCTCAAATCCGTGGTCCTCCAGCCATCGGGCGGCGGCAACCAGATGATCCCGGTTTCCGGAGAAGATCTGCACCGACAATGGACGATCATCTGGACTGGTTTCAATCAGTTCACGGGATTTCCGGTGCCCCGACAACAACAGTGTGGCCTGAACCAGATCCGTCGTCGCCAGCCCGAGCCCTCCGATTTGACGAACCACTCTCCGAAACGCCAGATGGGTGTAACCCGCCAGCGGAGCAAGAAAGTACCGGGAGCCAATGATCCGGCTTCCGATTCTCAGCGGGGTCTCGTCAAGAGAGTGCACCGGAGTGGAGGAGGGACGCTCAGCGTCCCCGATCGTGTTCGGCGGGTGAGGTGACATCGATCAATGTGATTCGGCAGGAACAGGATTTCTTTCCAGAAACCGGGGGGCTCCCGAAGGAATCCGAAGCAGGCACCGCAGGGCAATCCATCCTTTTTTCAAACGGGCCAGCGAAATCCGTCTGGTCAGCACATCATAGTCAGCCCGCTCGATCTCCTTCAGAAGCGAGCTGTAAACTTCGCAGAAGGCAACGAAAATCCGCTGACCGGAAGAAGACAAATCATGATAGAGCGGCGCAGCCCGGTGATAAAAGTCCCAGGCGCGCGCGACTTGAAATCGCATCAACTCCCGAAACTCCGGAGTCACTTCTCCGGAACGGATCTGATCGAAGGAGACACCAAAGCGGGCAAGCTCCTCCTGCGGAAGATAAACCCGACCACGACCGGCATCCTCCCGGAGATCACGAAGGATGTTTGTGAGCTGAAATGCCGTCCCACAGGCGATGGCTGCTGGAATCGCCTCGTCGTTCCGATACTCCCAGATCTTCAGACAACAGAGTCCCACCACCCCGGCGACCTGATAGCAGTACTTTTCGAGCTGCTCGAAAGTAGAAAACGTCTCCAGATCCAGGTCACTTTCCACGCCCGAAATCACTTCCTGAAGGTGTTCCTCAGGAATCTGGCACTTCTGGACGACATCTCCGAGCGCCGGCAAGAGGGGATGTGCTCCATCGCCTCCGGCAAGTGCGGACTGGACATCGGTTCGCCACTGTTTCAGGAGGGCCCTTCGCTGATCAATGGAAAGATCCTCCCGATCCCCGAGGTCGTCCGTATGGCGCATAAATGCATAGAGGACGCACATCTGACGGGACATCTCCCGGGGGAGCGTTCGAAACGTCACGAAGAAATTGCTGCGACTGAGCCGGGCAAATTTTTCGCAGAATCGATACGAATTTTCGAGACGGGACGTCACAACCGGCCGTTTAGGGACAGAAGGGAGAACAGAAACAGGAATGACTCCCCGATCATTGGTTCCGGGAGTTTACGGTCGCCCCCGGACTCCATCATTTGGGTGATCAATCCGGCCCAGCAAAGGAGATACGTGGTTTGAATTTCCAACGTCTGGAATTGTACAGTGAACTGACGAACAATTCGAATGAATGCGTCTCCCTCTCCCTGGAGGGGCAATCCCGGACAGTATTCGACAACATTCGTTATTCGACAACATTCGTGAACGGGAGCGAACGATTCCCCGATCGGTCGTTCTCTTCTGCAGTCAGGTGGTCCCATTCCGAACATTTCCCAACCCTGACCCGTTGTGAACTATGCAGACAGATCCCCGCAAAGGAACAGGCGTTCGCCTCAGTTGCCGCATTCTGTGTCTCGCAACGCTGCTGTCAGGGTTGCTGGGACTCTTCTCGCCCGTCTTCGCGGTGGAGCCTGCCCTTGAGTTCCTGAATGGGCTGCGTTCCCGTCGCTATTTCGACACCGCGTTGCAATACATCGAGCAGATTGAGAATTCTCCTTCGGTCCCCCCGGATGTGAAGGAGGTGCTCCAGTACGAACGTGGGGTCACCCTGCTGGAGAGCGCCAAGGACCTGATCAATCTGGATGCCCAGCGACGGCAGCTGGACATGGCACAGGCCAGCTTCGAAGCATTTGTCAAAGAACATCCCAATCATCCTCTTGCCGGACAGGCTAATACCGCCCGAGGTCAGATTCTTCTGGAAAAGGCCCGCGTCGATATCTGGGATGGAGACAAGCCCTCGAACGAAGGGAACCGGGAATCATTTCGGCAGTCCGCCCGAAAGGGAATTGCTGCTGCACGGACCATTTTCCAACAGGCGCGCACCCAGCATGAGGCGAACTGGAAGAAATACCCCGCTTACATTCCAGAGGATCAACAGCAGGCTCGCGCCGAACGTGCCAAGGCAGAAGAACTGCTGATTCGTGCCCAACTCGATCTGGCACAGGCCACCTACTGGGAAGCCCAGACCTACGACAAGGGGGCCAGCCAACGGAAGGACCTTCTCCGCAAGGCGGCCGGAGAATTCGAAGCGATTCACCAGCAGTACCGCAGCCAGCTCGGGGGACTCTTCGCCCGAATCTGGCAGGGGAAATGCTTCGAGGAAGAGGGGAACACAGAAGGAATTCGAATTGCTCTGGGGATCTATGGAGAGTTTCTCGAGAACGAGGGAAGCACTCCCGAAATGCGGGCACTGAAAGATCGGGCACTGCGGTTCCGTCTGGTCTGCCTCAACTATCCCGAACGTCACGACTATCAAGTGGTGATTCAGGAAGCGGAGCAGTGGCTGAAAGAGAGTCGGGAACGGGCCCGAACCGATGTCGGGCTGGGCATTCAGTGGGAGCTGTGCCGCGCTCAGGAAGCACTCGGCATGGATCGGACCCTTCCGGAAAACACCCGGAAAAACTATCTCAACCAGGCGCTGAATCGAGCCAGAGCCATCAACCGATTTCCGGGAGAACTGAAGGCCCCTTCGTCCGCAATGATTCAGCGACTTCTTGTGGCACTCAACCGCGATCCTTCGGACCCCAAAGACTTCGACACCGCTTACGGGAATGGGGGACAACTCTACGAACAGATCATTGCGGCCAATAACACCATTCGTAAGTTGCAGAGCGAAGGGAAGCAGAAAGAGGCGGTAGAACAGCATCAGGCGCTTCTGGCCGATGCAGCGGAAATGACACGGATGTACAACCTTGCCCTCCGTCTGGCGACTCCGTCAACCGACCCAATTATGATGAACAGCGCCCGTCTGCGACTGGCGTATGGTTATCTGCTTCAACAGCGTTACTTCGAGGCAGCCGTCGTCGCGGAAGACCAGATGATCCGGTACGCAGAGAGCTTCCCTGAGGCGGCACGCGAAGCGGGATTCATCGCGATGACGGCCTTTGATAATGCCTACTCCGCTGCCCCGGAAGGGGACCGGAAGTTTGAACGCGACAAACTCATCGAAGCCGCTAATAAAATTGCGGAGCGATGGCCGGACTCAGATCGCGCAAATGATGCCCGGAATGCGGTGGCCAAGATCTACTGGAATGATGGGGATCTCCTCAGCGCAGCAGAATGGTGGAACAAGATTCCTCCCGGAGCCTCGCAGTACGGAGATGCTCAGGTCCGCGCTGGAAAGGCTTACTGGCGACATTACGCTCTGGCGACATCACGATCCGAGGAAGATGAACAGGCTTCTCCTGAAGACCTGAAAAAGTGGAAGCAGCTGGCCATCGACCACCTGACCATCGGGATCGAGAATGCAGAGAAAACAACCCCCGCAGGTCAGATGCTCTCGGACGATGCCGTTAGCGCGAAGCTGGTGCTGGTCAGCATTCGCAATCTCGATGGACTTTATCAGGGGAAAGAAGGGGGGCCGCGCGGAGCGTTAGAGCTGCTGACGAAAGATCCTCACCCTGTACTGAAGGCGGTGGAGGTGGCCCCGGGCGAGAAACGCCCCACGGAGGCTGGTCGCGCCAAGAGTCGGCAGATGGCCAGCCTGGCGTATCAGCAGTTACTTCGGGCCTGGATTGGGTTGAAGAATCTGGATGAAGCCCGCAAGGCGCGCGAGGCATTGGAGACAGTCGCTGGGGGGGAAGATGGCGTCGCCCTGACTCAAGTCTATGTCGACTTTGGACGGGAACTCGAACAGGAACTTTCCCGGCTCCGAGCTGCAGGAGATACCCAGCGGCTAAACGATGTCCGGGCAGGATTCGAATCGTTTCTGAATGATCTCTACCAGCGGAAAGACGGACAGACCTTTTACTCGCTTTTGTGGATCGCTGAAACATACACCAGTCTGGCAGATGGCTCGTCCGACAACACAACCAAAGCAACCGAATACTACGCCCGGGCGGCGTCTGCTTATCGCAGTATTCTCGACTCAGCCCAATCGAATTCCGGCTTCGCAACGCCGCAACAGGTCGTTGCCTGCAAGTTACGTCTTGCCAATTGCCTGAAGGAGCAGAAGAGCTTCCCTGAGGCGGAAGCAGTTCTTGTCGACGTCCTCAAAGAGACCCCCAATGCTCCCGATGCACAGTTCACAGCAGCTGAGCTTTACGAGGCGTGGGGAGCAGTGGACACCGACAAATACAAGATTGCCTTATACGGGAAACGCGATCCGGTTCACATCTGGGGCTGGACATATGCCGCCCAGTCACTGCAACAGGCAGCCTATTCCCAGCCCAGTGAGCGGCTGGAGCAGATGCTGTTCGACTCTCGATATCATCTCGCGGAAGCAGAGCGCAAATATGGGCTGGCGCTGAGTGACCCGGAACAGGCCCGGGAACATCTCATTCGAGCACGATCAAGCATCACCGGATTCCAGCGGATTTCGAAACGCTGGTCCGATGAGGAATATCAGCGATTCAATTCGCTCTATAAGCTGACGCTGGCCGATTTGAAGGAACCGGTCCGAAACCTTCCGCGAGCCCTGAGTGATGCGGAGAGACCTGAAGAGGAAGCGGCACCGGATCAAACGGATGGTCCCTCTGCATTGGCCAGCACCCCTGTTCAGGCACCCGCTCCGACGAAAGCGGCTCCTCCCCCGTCTTCCAGAAGCAACACCATTCTCATTCTGCTCGTCCTCCTTCTGGGAATTGGGGCAGCCGGCGGAATCTTTTATGTCACTCTTCAGTCTGGCGGCAAGAAGTCGAAGCGAGCCTCCCAGATCACCAGCGAGGAGACTTCATCCGAGGATGATGACCTCCCGGCTCCACTCGCAGCAAAAGCATCCTCTGGAACACGATCGGCAGGACCAGTAGGCAAACTCGAAGAACCTGAATTTGCAGGTTTTCCGCCGCCCGCTGCCAAACCAGTTGCTGCGAAGCCGAAGAAAGCCGCCGCTTTTCCCGGCTTCCCAACATTTGATGACGAAGCGGTCACTCCAGCTGCTCCGTCAGCGGGAACCAGACCGGCTGTTGCAAAACCGGTCGCTCGACCAGCAACAGCGAAACCTGTTGCATCCCGTCCGGCGGCCTCCGGGAATCCCCCTCAAGGCCCGACAGCCGGGAAAGCCGGGCCGGGAGCGACAGCACAGCGTCCGAAGGGCCCCGCACGTCCAGACGCTTCATCACAAAATCGGCCTCCTCAAGGCCCACAACAACCTAGACCAGCAGCGCCGGGGGCTCCCCAACAACGTCCGACAAGACCAACGGGACAACAGAACCCAGCGTCACCTCCACCGAAGCGACCGGAACCTCCGGCGACTTCCTGACGCAGCACGTTGTTCTCTCCCAGATCCAAACACAATTCTGAATTCCTGACGGTGGCCTTCATGAAATCCTGTTTCACATTTGCGGTGCTGACCCTGTTCGCAGCAACCTCCGCATTCGCTGCCGACGTTGATACTGTTTACCGAAAAAACGAGTCCCGAGGATTCGGGGGACAGATCACGGCTGCCAACAAGACGGAAGTGGTCGTCACCCAACGAGTCGGGAACCGGTCGGAGAGTTTTCCTGCCAATGAAATTGACCGGGTCGAATTCACCAATGAGCCTGCGGTTCTGGGACTGGCTCGTGGGAACGTGGCTACCGGCCAATGGCAGGAGGCCCTCAAAAACCTTCAGGATGCGCAGGCCACCAACAGCAATAACCAGAATCTCAAAGGGGAGATTGACTACCTGGCTTGCTACGCACTCGTCCAGATCGCCCAGCGAGACCCTTCCCGCATTCAGGAGGCTCTGGACAAGATCAATGCCTTCCTGAACACCTACCGGGACCACTATCGGGTCTATCCGGTCCAGAAGCTCCAGGGCGAAACGGCTCTGCTGGCCGAGAACGCAGACGTTGCGGAAACCGCCTTTCTTCGACTGAAAGAAGCTCCATGGGCGGAATACCAGATGGCAGCAAAAGCGGGAATCGGCAGGACCCTGCTGCTCCAGAAGAAGGTGAATGAAGCCAAGACGATCTTTGACGAAGTCGCTTCCTCGGCAGCATCATCTCCCGCAGAGAAGTCCTCTCAGCTGCAGGGAATGCTCGGTCAGGCGGAATGCCTGATTCAATTGAATCAGGTTGAAGAGGCAACAAAAGTTCTGCAGAAAGTCGTCGATGAGGCAGCAGCAAGTGACACTCGCCTGCTCGCTCAAACCTATCTCCAGTTGGGAGATGCCTATTCTCTCGATGGTCAGCGGGCAAAAGACGCTGTTCTGGCCTATCTGCACGTCGATGTGATCCCCTCACTTGCGTCTCATGCAGACCTCCATGCCGAAGCGCTCTTTCGGTTGTCGAAGCTCTGGCCAGCCATTGGTCAGCCCGCGCGTGGGGCCGATGCGGCTGCGAGACTGGAGCAGGATTACCCCGACAGCACATGGACCAAACAACTCAGCACGACCGAATGAGTTCTCCGACCGATTCTGGGGCGTCACGCCAAATTTTGGGCCCGACACGTTCCAGACACTTTCCGATTGTGATCTGAAAAGATTAGATTCTGAAAACCAGACTGATCTCAGCCGCCGCAACAATGCGGCGGTTGTCCTTTTCACGGATGTCCGGCGGAGCGATCTGTTGCCCGGTTGAAGCCAGTTTTCAGCCCCTCCTGACAGTGCAGCATCGATTCCCCCCCGAGACATCCAGAGTGGTTCGAAGCATGACGACGTTTCCTCCCGTATCGACCCAGCTGGAAATTCTGCGTCGAGGTGTCGAAAAAATCGTTCCCGAAGCCGAACTGGCGGAAAAGCTCGAAAAGAGCCGCCAGACCGGAACCCCTCTGCGCGTGAAATACGGGATTGACCCGACGGCAGCAGATGTCCATCTCGGCCACACGGTTCCACTCCGCAAAATGCGGCAGTTTCAGGATCTGGGGCATCAGGCGGTCATCATCATCGGAAATGCAACCGCGATGGTCGGCGATCCTAGCGGTCGCGATGAAGCCCGCAAGAAACAGCTCACCGCAGACGAAGTCGAGGCGAATGCCAGATACTACCTGGAGCAGGTGGGAAAGGTCATCGACCTGTCGAAGGCCGAAGTCCACCGGAACGGGGACTGGTTCGGGAAAATGGGGCTGGTCGAAATTCTTCAACTCTGCGGCAAAGTCACCATTGCCCAGCTTCTGACGCGGGATGATTTTGCCAAACGAATGGCCAATGAATCCGCGATCTTTCTACACGAGTGCCTTTATCCCGTGATGCAGGCCTGGGACTCCGTCCAGATCAAATCGGATATCGAATTGGGTGGAACCGAGCAGCTTTACAGCTTTATGCTCGCTCGCGATCTGCAGAAAGGGCAGGGACTCAATCAGCAGATCGGCGTCATGTCTCCCATTCTGGTCGGGACTGATGGCTCGCGGCGCATGGGCAAGAGTCTGGGCAACTACATCGGCATTTCCGAGACCCCCTATGAAATGATGAAGAAGTTCATGCAGCTTCCCGATGCGGTGATGCGGAGCTACTTCGAACTTCTCACCGACGTTCCCCTCGCCGAGGTCGACGAACTCCTTGCAGGGCATCCGAAGGATGCAAAAATCCGGCTGGCGAAGACAATCATTACCGAATACCACGATGCTGCCGCTGCGGATGAAGCTGCTGCGCGATGGCAAAAAGAGATTGGGGAAGGGAGCCTTCCAAGTGACATCCCGCAAGTCCAACTCTCCCGCAGCAAGTTGAACGGGGATGGATGTGTTCAGGCCGCCCAGCTGCTCAAGGAACTCGGCTTAGTCCCATCGACGAGCGTTGCCATGCAGCGGATCAGTGGGAAAGCCGCATTCATTTTGCGAGGGGACGACAAGCAGGTTCTTCAGGACCGGGCAGAATGGATTCCGGTCCAGGACGGAATGATCGTCCGCGCCGGGAAGAAGGACTGGTGTCAGGTCGTTCTCATTGATTGAACCTCAGATTGAGCCTTAGTCCGGGCTGTGTCGTGAGTGTCCATTCTCGTGCTGTGCAATGAATTCTCTCGCTGCCGTTTCGTCGACGGCCTTGACGAGAAGGCGACACTGAAGGACTCCGCTCATCCCCGCTTGAAGTTCGTTCTCCAGAGAGCAGGGGATCGATTCGTTTTCCAGTGCCATTTTGATCACTTCCGCCCGTCCGACATCCGTTGTCTGATAGACGGGGACCAGTTCATCTCCAGCCATCTTGGGCTCCCTTCGCTGTGAAGTCGTCCATCACATCTGTAACTCAAGGTTCACCAGGTCATTCATCTCAACATGAAATGATCGGTTCGTCCAGTACCGATCTGGATTCGATGCTGAATTCGATGTTGAAAACGTCACCGCAGAACGGGACGCGCGGCCAATAGTGGGCATTGTGAGAACGCCCTCGACCAATGCTGACATGATCCGATTCGCGGCGAAATCAATAATTCTGCTGCGCGCGCATTTAGGGGCTCGCTGGACTCCGGGACAGTTGGAACCGTATCCTCAATTCAGGCTGTTTCTGACCGCTTCCCGTGCCAAGCTGGAGAATCCCGATGAAAATGATGCCACTGGTGACACTCAGTGCTGCCCTGATGTTCTGTCTTTCGACAACCTGCTTTGCAAAGGATCAAGTTCGCGTGGGAGACGCTGCCCCTGTTTTCGAATCAACCGCCGATGACGGCACCCCCTGGAAATCATCCGACCATGTCGGGAAGAAAATTCTGGTCGTCTATTTTTACCCGGCTGACCTGACCGGCGGATGCACCCGGCAGGCCTGCAAGTTCCGCGACGATATGGCGAGCCTGAAAGATTTGGGAGTCGAGGTGATCGGAGTCAGCGGCGACACCGTAGAGAATCACAAGATCTTCAAGGATGCTCACAACCTGAACTACACCTTGCTGGCAGACACAGACGGTTCCGTCGCGAAAGCCTTTGGCGTTCCGGTCACGCTGGGAGAAAAGGTGGCCAAAGTGAAGGTTGGGGACAAGGAAATCGAGTTGACACGATTCGCGACCGCCAAGCGATGGACCTTTGTCATCGATCAGAATGGGAAGATCGTCTACAAGAATGAAAATGTGAAGCCGGAGCAGGACAGCACCGAAGTAGCCCAACTCGTCAAAGGGCTGTCAAAATAAGTGTCCGGTGACCTCAACCGGGAATTTTACCCGATTCGGTGAGGTCTCATTCTTTCAATAAGCCAGTCTGACAAGAGAAACAGGGAGGGACGCCTGCACAGTCTCCGCTGGAGGTGTTGCAGGAATTTCTCTGGTCAGATGAACTGTTGCCAGTGGGCTTCGATTCCGCGAAAATAGTCACAGGCAACCCTTTTCGCGGAATTGATTTGCTCAGCTGGGGCAAGCCAACTGGGAGAGTACGGCTGTGGATCTGGATGAACTAATTCGAACCAGTGGAGAATGGCTTCGGGGAACGGGCCCGGAGTCGGATATTGTCGTTTCCAGCCGCATCCGTCTGGCAAGAAACCTGGCAACTTTTCCGTTCCCTCCTCGGGCAGATGATTCTGTCCGCAAGGAAATTAATGCCATTCTCCGGGAGCATATCAGCCATCTCACCAGCTCCCAGCCGCTGGATTATGTCTCCGTCAGCGAGTTGGAAAAGGTCGACCGCCAGTTTCTGGTTGAACGTCAGCTGATCAGTCGAGAGCATGCCGAGTCACACGGTCCGCGCGGAGCGTGTATCAACCGGCAGGAGACCGTCAGCCTGATGATCAACGAAGAGGACCATCTTCGGATGCAGGTCCTGCGCAGCGGGTATTCGCTGGAAAGCTGCTGGGAAGAGATCAATCGCATTGATGATGAGCTGGAACAGCGGGTCGCCTTCGCATTTAACGATGAATTCGGCTACCTGACGTCGTGCCCGACCAATGCAGGGACCGGGATGCGGGTCAGCGTCATGCTTCACCTGCCCGCTCTGGTGCAAACCAAGGAGATCCAGAAGGTCTTTCAATCCATGCACAAGATGAGCCTGGCTGTGCGGGGTCTGTATGGCGAGGGAAGTCAGGCGATGGGAGATTTCTATCAGATTTCCAATCAGGTGACGCTCGGAAAGTCGGAAGAGCAGATCATCCAGAATCTCAAAAAGGTCATTCCGGATGTTCTGGCATACGAGCGGAAGGCTCGTCTCGCCCTCGTGAAGGGGGATCGACAGCGTCTGCACGATCAGGTTTCCCGGGCAATGGGAGTGCTGGGAAGCGCCCGCCAGATCTCCTCGGAAGAAACAATGGAGCTTCTCTCCAGCGTTCGAATGGGAATCAATCTGGGACTGGTGGATGACATTGAGATTTCCACCGTCAATGAGCTGTGCATCCAGACTCAGCCGGCACACCTGCAGAAGATCCGGGGAGAAGCTCTGGAGTCGTCCGAGCGCAATGCCGTTCGGGCAACGTTACTCCGCGAGCGGCTCACGGGTCGCCCCCCCGCTCAAAACAATTAACGTGATCAGAGGCGATCAGAGATTTCCTGACCTGAAAGCAATTTTTTACACAGGTGTGGCGAGTCCCCAGCTGAAGCAATCTTCCCCAATCGAAACAAAGACAGGCCGCACACCTTTTAACAGCGTGCGGCCTGTTCCTTTTATCAAGCTTCAGCCTGAGGCCCCGGACAGATCACGCTTCCGGAACCAGCTTCAGGGTCTGAGTCAGACGGGCAATAATCCGGTACGGGTCGGCCTGAGAGTTCGGACGACGATCTTCCAGATATCCGCGGTAAGCATCGTCCTTGACGAAGCTGTGCGGAATTCGGATCGAAGCGCCGCGGTTGGCGACACCGTAGTTGAACTTGTCGATCGCCTGAGTCTCATGCAGACCAGTCAAGCGCAGGTGGTTGTCCGGTCCATAAGCAGCGATGTGCTCGTTCTTGTACTTGTCGAAGGCTTCCATGAGCCGCTCAAAGTAGGCTTTGCCACCTTTTTCACGCATGAACTTGGTTGAGAAGTTGGTGTGCATCCCGGAACCATTCCAGTCACCGCGAATGGGCTTGCAGTGCCATTCGATATCGAGGCCGTACTTCTCTGCAAGACGAACCAGCATGTAGCGGGCAACCCACATGTCGTCGCAAACCTTCCGGGCTCCCTTGCCGAAGATCTGGAACTCCCACTGCCCCTTGGCCACTTCCGCATTAATCCCTTCGAGTTCAATTCCGGCATCACGGACGATGTCGATATGCTCTTCCACAATCTGGCGGGCAATATCCCCGACATTCTTGTATCCGACACCTGTGTAGTACGGTCCCTGCGGAGCAGGATATCCCTCTTCCGGAAAGCCGAGTGGGCGACCATCCTGCCAGAAGAAATATTCCTGCTCGAATCCGATCCACAAATCCGGATCGTCAATGACGGTCGCACGATAGTTGGTCGGGTGAGGTTCCCCGTTCGGCAGAAGAACCTCGTTCATAACGAGAAACCCGTTCTTTCGGGTCACGTCTGGATAGAAAGCGACGGGCTTGAGCAGACAGTCTGAGCTATGCCCCTCAGCCTGCTGTGTGGAGCTTCCATCGAAGCCCCAAATTGGGAGGTCTTCCAGCGACTTCGGTTCCTCGCTCACAATCTTCGTCTTGCTGCGAAGATTTGGAACCGGCGTGTATCCATCCAACCAAATGTATTCCAGCTTGTAAGTCGGCAAACTCATTCGTTTCTCACTCCGATGATTTTCATGTTGGCGAGGCGGCAGCATGTTGAGGAGACAGCATCATAAACAGGACAGGAGCAGGCCATCGGCGACTGATCCATTGCCTGTTCACTCGTGGAATGAGGAAAGTTCTCCCCCTGTTGGATCTCTGGTTGGACCTTCAGAGGAAATTCTTTGCTTCCATCCTTTTCGTCTGTGCTGAACCTCACTCCAGATGGCACCATGCCTTATCTGGAGGCAACCCTGCTTAATCGACTGGCAGAGTTGGCCAGAAAAATTGGCAAACCCACTCAATAATGCGGCAATTTGCGCTTTTCTCTGGCTGCCTGCTAGATCTAGGCAAAATGAATGCCAATACCGGCAGGGTAAAAATGAAAATTTGGGTCCGTACCGGATCTGCAAATGGCCCCCTGCCATGCACGTCACCCCTAATCCATTCAGACAACGCGGGTTACCATTTCTGCGTTGTTGGGGAGGTGGCTTCACCAGAAATCGTCAGCCTCAATCCGAGGAATTTCTTCGAAGACCTGCCGACGAGGTTGAACCTCAAGTTCGAATCGATCATACCAGAAGCGTTGCTGCTGAAACATTCCCACGCTCAGGAGTTCTCACTGTGAAAACCCGGTTTCTTCAGGTTTTAACGCTCGCAACCGGACTAGGGTTTCCCGCAACAGAATGCCCGGCACAACCCGCAGCCAAATTTGAATTCGTGGTGAAGCCGCTCACCGTCGACTTGAACGAAGGATGCGACATTGCCGACTTTGACGGCGATGGAAAGCTGGACATCGTCGCTGGGCGAAACTGGTATCGAAATCCGGAGTGGCTCCCCCGGCCAGTTCGAACCATCAACGACAACAACGGTTATGTTCACTCCAATGGTGAGTTCGCCTATGACGTCAATGGCGATGGCCGTCCTGACGTCATCGCGGGAGACTTCTTCAGCACCAGCCTGCACTGGTATGAGAATCCAGGACCGGATCTTCTTTTGAAGGGAGCGCTCTGGAAGAAGCATCTGCTGGTGGATACGGGTCTGGGGTCAAATGAAGGGACCCTGATGGCAGACCTGAACGGAGATGGAAAACCAGAATGGTTGACCAACTCCTGGGTGGATACGAATCCGGTGGTTGTCTGGGAGTTTGCGGAAGGGGAAAAAGGCCCGACGATGACCCGTCATCTGCTCAACACAAAAGGGCAGAGGCATGGGTTTGGAGTGGGTGATATCAACAACGACGGTGCCATCGACATTCTCTCGGGGGCCGGCTGGCTGGAGAATCCCGGGGGAGCCGATGCCCTCAGTCAGGAATGGCGACTTCATGAGGACTGGTCCGAACGGTGGAGCGTGCCTGTTCTCGTCCGCGATCTGAATGGGGATGGACTCAATGACATCATCATTGGTGTCCCTCATGACTACGGTCTCTGGGTCTGGTTTAGCGAGGGAACTGGGGACGATGGCAAACTCAAATTCCGAAAGGTGCAGATCGACCAATCCTATTCGCAGCTGCACTGCCTGCATTTTGCCGATCTGGATGGAGATGGACGCGATGAACTGATCACAGGGAAACGTGTCCGGGCACACAACGGAAGTGACCCCGGAGCCTCTGATCCCCCCATCGTCTGCGCCTACGTCATTGACGAGAAAGGAAATTTCACCCGCCATGTTCTTGTCGAAGGTCAGGTCGGAATTGGTCTGCAGATCCGTTCCGCTGATCTGGACGGAGATGGAGACATCGATTTGGTTGTCCCAGGCAAAGACGGGACGCAGATTCTGTTCAACCAGCGGATTTCAACACCCTGATATTCCACTGGACAGAGTGAATTCCTTTTGACATTCATCACAGGGGAGTCGAAAGGATCTCAAATTGCCCCCCTACGACTTCTCATCACATTAGTGCGACCATTGCGAAGTGATCCTGCCCGGCCTCGACTGTCACCACTGAACGTTGTTACGGGAATCGCACTGGTCGCAATCCTTGTGACGAGCTGCGTCCTGTTGACCCGCATCTATCGAAATCGGGTCCTTCAGCAGTTTCTGGCATCCCTGCCTCATGTGGAATGCACCCGACAGCTGGTCATCGGCATGACGCCGCAGGAGATGAAGAAGGCGATGAAAACGGTGCGGGAGCGGGAAATTGACCTCATGGATCTCTACCGCCGTACTCCAGAATACCGCACAACGTTAGCGTGGATGCTGATCGAACGGGAATCGATCCCTTACATCGAGTTTGTTCGGCAGCATCCAGATGCACCAGATTCCTGCGAAGCCCGGATCTGGCAGGCTCGACTCCCCAGCAGGCTTGTCACCGGTGAACGTGATGAATCCACTTCGGATCGGTACCGGGGACTGCTGCTGGAACTGATCCTCTCCTCCCCGCTGGCGACATCCCGTCTGGCATCCGCCCGCTGGTATCAGTCGCAGGGAAAAGAGACCGTGGCACGGTCCCTGTATGAGGACTTACTCACGGAGCGGACTTCGCCGGAAGCTGGAGAGGCGGCTGTCGAAATGCTCGCACTCTCACCGGGTCACGTCGCTGCAGAAGATGTCATTCTGAGCATTCTGACCACACAGGAGCCGTTTTTTGAGCGGGGGGCCAAGGCGCTCGTCGGTCGATATGAAACCGGAGTTGAACTCTTGAACGGACTGGAACGGGCCAGGAGGCAATCTGCTGGCCATCCCGATCGCCGGGAGTTCGTCGAGGCTCTTCGACATCGAATCGAACTCTCACGGCAATGATTCGGCCGCCCCCCCCTTCATTTTGCAATTTACTTGTCGGACTTCTTCAGAGACTTGAGGCGAATGTTGCGGAACTGGGCTTTGGAGGGTTTCCCAGCGTGCAACTGGAATGCGATGATCCCTTCTGATGCGGCTTTGGCCACCTCTCCATCTTCCACCTCAACAACAACCACTCCGTCCAGCTTGTGAGTCAGGCGGTTTCCTTCACAGGTGACCACCAGTTCATGCCATTCGGTGAGATCCTTTTTGTCGACCTCACCCGGCAATTCTGACACCTCTTTCTTGCCTTCTTTGTCGATCACAACCTTCTGGCCGCGTTCGGCAACGATTCCCCGTCCTCGCTCTTCATACAACATTCCGAGATATTTCGGAGCGGGATGAATATCAGCCTGATATCCGCTGACGGACCAGTCCCCCACATCAGGGCGCCGCTTCGAGCGATACTGGCATCCAGAGTTGTTGTCCCCTTCGAGGCGGAACTCAAACTTGAGTTCGAAATCATCCACAGTTCCCCCGGTCCAGATGAGGAACTGGTTGTGCTTCAATTTCCCATCGGAGATTCCGGTGATCACGCCATCCTGGACGGACCAGAGTTCGGGATTTCCATCCCATCCGGAAAGATCCTTTCCGTTGAAAAGATTCTGGTATTCCTCTTCGGCTTGTGCTGGAACGGCCAGAACGCCGACGATCACAACCATCGCAATTTGCTGAAATGCCCGACCGGGCCACCAGGTGAATTTCATGCGAGTTCTCACACTACTTGCAGTTAACAGCGATTGATCAATGTGCGGACCGGAAACCTGCCGGGCGCGTTTTTCTGAAATTCCGATCCAATGTATCTGATCCGAATGCGGGGCAGAAGGATTCGCAGGGAAAGTTTCGCGTCCTGACGCTGCAGACCGCCATCACTTCCGGAAATCGGTCATGACTCATGGCGGGGAGTGGGAACCCGTTGCATCAATTTTTCGAGGGATGCCACAATCTCCAGAACGTGTTGCGTATGGCGTTCGATGTTCTGCCGCAGCCGATTTGTATCAGCACGGTACCCCATGCGGCGCGACAGGAACAGGAATTCATCGCTTTCGTGAGAGGGGACAGTCAAATCGCTGGCATCTCCTCGAACCACACGCAGGGCATCAATCACTCTGCGCCAGAACCGATACGCATCCCGCAAGCGAACCCGGACATCCCCTGTCAGGATTCCGTATTGCTCGAGCGCCTTCATGGCCTCTCGAGTATTTGGCTCCCGCAACGCAGGATCGAGGTGTCCGAACGTAATCTGCAATCCCTGAACGAGATATTCACAATCGACCAGCCCTCCGGGGCTGAGTTTGGCGTTGAACGTCCCTGCGAGAACGAGCTGCCGAATCTGCTTTTCCCGCATCGCCCGCATGGCCGCCACATCAAAAGGTTCTCCGCGATATATGAGTTCATCCCGCAGTTGGACAATCTGACGCCCCAGGCGGGCGCTTGCTGCTATTGGTCTCAACTTGACCAGAGCCTGTCGCTCATAAGGCCACGCTGCTCCCTGAGGGGCGAAGTAGGTTTCAAATGATTCCAGCGAGACAGCGAGGCTTCCCGCTTTCCCATAGGGACGCAGTCTCAGATCGACTTCAAAAATCCCTTTTCGCCGTGACTGGATGATGGTTCGAAACAGTTGAACCAGCCGTTGAAAGAACTCGAG
Source organism: uncultured Planctomicrobium sp. (assembly GCA_938015865.1). Lineage (GTDB taxonomy): Bacteria > Planctomycetota > Planctomycetia > Planctomycetales > Planctomycetaceae > Planctomicrobium. Next base: position 4,019 of record CALLWY010000006.1, on the reverse strand, counting down.
ATTTGAAATCACCTGCGGGCCAGAGGTATGACCGTCGCACTCATAGAGGAACATCAGCTCAATATCAGATGCATATCCAAGCTCTCGCCCGCCACACTTTCCCAGGGCACAGACGCTGTACCGGACCGCTCGGCCATCGGGAGAGAGTGGCTGTCCGTGAACCTTCTGCAGCTCATTCTCCACGAGCCGGCATGCGGCTCCGACAACGGCTTCCACCACGTCGGTCAGCTCTCGACCAAACATTCCGAACTTGTCCTGCAGGCCGAGAATGTGGCGCATGTCCACGCGCATCATCTCCCGATCCTTAAAGGCATTGAGTGCCTGCTTGCTGGCCTCCATGTCCCGCTGATCAGCGAGAATCCCCTTCAGTTCTTCCTTCAGTTCGGTCCGGTCCTTCGGGTGTTGAAGTTCCTCGAAATTGGTCACCACTGGGAACAGGTTTTCATGTTGCAGCCTCAGAAAATCATCCCAGAGGAAATCGCTGTTTCCTAACAGAGTGGCCAACCCCGCCAGCACCTGTGAATTGTGCAGCGGGCTTAATTGCTCCAGCCAGTTGGGCTGCTGAAACAGGTTTTCGAGAAACTCCTGAAAATGAAGCAGGGCCGATTCCGGATTCGGAGAATGAGGGAGCAGGTGGGTGAAATGTTTGATCAGGACGATGGCAGCCTTCAGTTCATTCAGTCGCTCACCTCGGGGAAGCCCACAATGTTTTTCATCGACGACATAGAGTGTGTCGATCACCTGATTCCCGACGGTGGCAATCGTCATGCGTTCAATCGACAGCCCGCTGACGGCGATGGCATTGGTCAACTCATAGAGAAATCCGGAGACATCCTCCCCTCGGATGTGCAGAACGGTCGCTTCGGTATCGACCGCCTCGCCCACTTCAATCTCCACCGGAAGCAGGGTGCTTCGAGTGCTGCGAGTCTTTTCGATGGCATTTGCCACCAGCCGGGCCAGCTTCCCCTGCATGGCGCGCACGCCCTGTCGCTCGGAGACCAGCAGCAGTTCGTTCAGTTCCTCTTCGAATTCCTGCCAGAAGGTCTGATCAAGTGCTCGAGGTGCAGCCCCGGCCGCCGGTTTCACCCGGAAGACATTTACGAACTTGCGATGGGACTTGTGTTCGCCGAGCCGTCCCTGGCTTCCTGAGGTTCGCTTCTGATCTCCCGGGCTCACTTCTGATCCGGTAAAGACGTTCCCGGATACAATGTCGATCCCGCGTGATGAAAGAAGTCCACAAATCGCCGAAAGGGCACCAATCCGGTCGAGGCCAACCAGCGTCAGTTGCTGCTGTTTGTCATCCACCGGCTCCCCAATCGCCCGGACCAGCTGCTTTGAATGAAGTTCATCGAGCAATTGAAGGTGTTGCTGTGACTGCTCCAGAGTAAAGAACTCGCGGTAACTCTTGGCAGACAGCCCGAAGTGAAGATCGACCGCTTCAGAGGGTGTCGCCGGCTCGCGCAGTGGATGAGATTCATGGACGAGATAGCGTTCGAAGATTTCCCGGACAGAACGGGAATGCAACTCGTACTGCTGAACGAAACTCTCCGCATCCGGAAAATCAAGCCGTCTGGCAAGGTAAGCCAGACTTCTCTGGGAAGTCGGAAGTTGATGCTCCTGTTTGTTATGAGTCAGCTGCAGGGCATGTTCCACCGTCCTGAGAAACTGATATCCACTCGTTAACCGTCGGAACTCTTCCGCGAAAATCAGATCGTGTTCGGAAAGGCGAATCAATCCGTCCAGCGTGTTGATGCTGCGGACACCGGGAAGCCTCCCCCCGTGTGTCAGCTGGAGAAATTGCGTGACAAATTCAATGTCGCGAATCCCCCCCGGGCCCGATTTGACCTCTCCCCACAGGCGGCGACGGCGGGCCAGTTGAGCCTCTGCCTTCTGCTTCATTTCGCGAATACTGCGACGCACCTTTTCGGGGTCAACGTCAAAGATAAACGGTTCCAGTCGCGAAAGGACCCGATGACCGACCTCCAGATTTCCAGCGACAGGGCGTGCCTTCAACAGAGCCTGTTTTTCCCAGAGCTGACCATGCTTCTGAATGTAGTCGACGTAGGCATCCGCCGTTGTCACCAGTGCCCCTGCACTCCCCCAAGGGCGCAAACGCATGTCGACTCGATAGAGAAAGCCGAGATGTGTTGCCTCGTCGAGAATGCGAATCAGTTTTTGCCCCAGCCCCCAGAAACGCTCGGAAGCATCTTCGCAGACGAAAACCAGGTCAATATCCGAACTGTAATTCAGTTCTTCTCCCCCCAGCTTTCCGAATGCAAGGACAACAAAATCGTCGATGGGGATCTGTTCCAGCCGGGCAACACACTCCAGTGATACCTGAACCAGTGCATCGGCCAGCAGTGCGAGCTGCAATGTGACGGTTTTCAGATCCATCAGACCGAATGTGTCACACGCAGCCAGTCGAAGCAGTTCCCATTGCTGGACCCGACGCAGCTGATCCATCACGGCCGATAAGTCGGATTCGTGGGAAATCTCCCGAGTCGCCTGTTCAACAAAATCTTCGCGGCTCTTGAATTCGGCAATCCGCTTGTGTTCTGTAATCTGATCGAGGTAGTGCGGATTCTGAAGTAGGATCTCCGTGAGAAACTGACTTCCGACAAACAGCCGCACCAGAATCTCGATCGCCCGCGGCTGTTGCGAGAGCATGGCGAACAGCCGATCCCGATCGGAGACGCACTGGACGAATCGTTGAAAATTGAGCAACGATCCATCTGGGGTGGCGGCCTCCGACAACGCATGGAGCAGGGCCGGTGCCAGACGGGCGCACATTCCACGCTGAACGTCGGACTCGCACAACGACCGGAAGCGTTCGACGGCAACCGGAAGTGAATCAAAGCCAACCTGCTGAAGGACCGATTCCAATTCGGCGGGGAGTTCCTGTCCCGGAGTGAAGAGAGCAATCGCAGCGAGAGGATCGTTAAAGATCATTTCGCCCCTCCCTTCTCAAAGACGACTGCTGGCTTCCAGTGCATCGCGACTTCAGCAAAATCGCAGCCACCTCCCATCACGGGTGAAAGAAGTAGCGGACAGCAGTCATGAGATTCTTTTGACATGAATGTCAGTCAATCGGACAGAACGGAGCAGTCGGGCAGGCATCCACTCGAATGGTCCGCTCCCCTTGAACCTGTGCGATCCGTGAGGACATCTCCGACACACTGCCTGCTCCCAGATGGATCTGCATCTGAATCTGAGTCGTATAAGTGGCCTGAGGTTCGAGCTGAACCACCCGCCCGTGATGTCGCTCAAATGCTTTGAAGTTGGGATAATTTGTTCCCGGTTCCAGCCCCGCGACATATCCGGCTTCTTCTTCCTGAGTGCACTTCCAGAAGGAGAAGCAGGGCAACTGATCGATCCTGAATTCCAGGCTGACACCGAGGTCTCCGGCCCTGTTTCTGAGCATCGCCCGGGCAATTCCCTGTTCATCGGCGATCGGAGAGTAGTAGTAGACCTGCTCTGCAAAGCCCGGTGTCGGGCCAAGGCAGTCTGCATGAGCAGCCACTCCTGTAGCTGCACGTCCATCTCGAGGAACAACACGCGATGCGGCGCATTCGAGTCGGGAGCCTTCTTCCAGAAACGGCTTCCCGATATTTGTGTGATACAGAAGCTGCAACTCCGTGGGTCGGGGGCCAAAGTTCGTCACTTCATCAATGACGGTGAACGAGGTGCTCCCGATTTTGGTGACGATGGTACTTTTCATGCGAAGCTGAGGCCCGAACAGAACCGCCTCTTCTACAATCCCACTGGCCCCAATTGTTCCTTCCTCTTCGTCATAGAAGAGTTCAATCTGACTTGCAGGGAGGTTGGCAATTCGGCCATGCAGAGTGATGTCTGATTCCAGCGGACTGGCAGCCCCTTCGTCGTGCCCCGGAGGTCCGTTGAACGAGAGTCCACAGCGACAGATCAGTTCATTGAACCCTTCTAGCCACCCGAGCCCATTTCGATTTTGCAGATTGACGAACTGCGGATGGACCGGCTGACGGAGAGGCGAATTCCACCCC
>CALLWY010000005.1 GCA_938015865.1 uncultured Planctomicrobium sp. | reverse complement strand
ACCTCCGCTCCGGACATTTCGTCATTGTCGAGCTGCTTCCACCCTTTCAGCGTTTTTCCATCGAAAAGACTGATTGATTTGACTTTCGTCGCTCCAGAAGCAGCCGGGTCTGCCCCCCAGACCTCCTGAGGCGAGGCAACTCCATTCAGGACCATCACAACCCCACAACAGAGAGATGCGGCAACTCGCAGGAATTCGTATTTCATCAGACTGCTCCGAATGTGACAGGACCTGAATATCTGAATGGGACCGGACGTATTTGGCATCTCCCCGAGCGGGTGATGTTAACAACGGCTGATCATCTATTCCTGCGAGGACTGACTGGGAGACGGGTTCCGCTGGGAATATTTCCTCACGCGTTCAGCGACTCCGGGGATCAACCGGCAGGCATTTTCATTGTAGACCTTCCGCAGCACTTCGTCTGGCAGGCCAATCCCGTAGATGTTCCAGAGTCCCTGCGGGGGAAAAGGATTGTCCTCGTATGGGAAATATTCATCCCATGTTTCCAGATACTGGAAATGCGGAATCAGTTCCGTCAGCGGCGGGACCCCATCCGTTCCAAACAGGATGCGATCCTGATACTTCAGAAAGAACTTCCGGGATGAATAGGGCTGCCGCCCCAGTTCTGAGATCCGCGCAGCGATCTCGACATTCATGTTCGGGTATCGATCCAGAGTGGCGGAAAGCTGGGCCAGATTCTCAGACAGCTCCCCCATGTGGGCACAGATAAAGACGGTATCCGGATGTCGGGCAATCACTCTGTTACGCGCCTCCATCAGCTCCTGATGCGACGGGAAGCCCGGTCCGAAAAAGCTCCATTCTGGATGACGATACAATTCCTCATAGCGTTCGTTCTTCTCATCGATCGGAGTGAAGAACGCAGGGGGATCAGCACAGTGCCAGAGGACCGGGACCTTCAACTCCCCGGCGCGCGCCCAGATCGGATCGAAACGTGGATCATCCGGCATGATCAGCTTGCCGGACTTGTCTTTCATGTACAGCCCCAGATCCTTCCAGACCTTCAGTCCGCTGGCGCCAAGTTTGACCGCTTCGCTCAACTGGTCCGCCATCCGAAGGCCATACCCCGGCTGATGCACATCCCATGTCTCCGGGTCTGACGGATTCCCTTTGCCGACGTAGTCAATCCACAGGAAGACGACGAAGCGATCCGGATAAGCCTGCTGAAGCTGATAGTAGTGATCCGAAAATTTCTTACTCTGAAGTCCTCCATCCAGAGAGACGCTCACAGCAATATTGGATTCATCCATCGTGGCGACCATCTCAGCGAGTTCTTCGCTTGTCAGACGCCCCGGGTGGCTATGAACATTGACGCAGGGGAATTTGGCCCGGGGAAGAGGATGCAACTCCGTTTTCAGCATCGGAGTCGGGCGGAACTCATCCAGATAGATCCGCCTCGGCCGGGACTCTCCTTTCGGTTCATCGGCAAGGAGGCCAACGGTCCAGATAGCACAAAATACCCAGGCACATACGCTGCCAAACACCGGGAGCCATCGCGTCGGTCGCTTGCTCCCCACGCTCTTCGTCAATCGGTTCACCTGCTCTTACCCGTCCCTGTCAACTTGCTGGATAATAGACGCGCATGTCACACATGCGTCAGGACAAGGTAACGGCTGTGACAGGCGGGTCACAAGCTCACGGCACGGAGCGGACCGGATTTAAGCGTTCCAGTTCGACGGGACGCGACCGATAGATCTCCTCAAAATACCGACGAATACGGGACTCGTAGGCAGCGTCACGCTGACGTCGGGAGGATTCAATCATCTCGGTCTGAAGGTGACCGGGGAGTTTTCCCCAGTCCCGCCGACTCACATTCCCGAGTCCATGGTTGAGTGGATCGAGATGCGGCGAAGTGGTTCCGGCGGAATCGGAAGGGGCCGTACCCGAAAATTCATCCAGCGGGCGTCCTCCCGGTGGAGTGGGTCCATTCGTTCTCTGAGCCTGAGAACCGATGCCCAACTGCTCTGCAGCCTGTCGCATGTTCCTGGCGGCATCCCGGAGCGATTGCGATGCAGATGACGACGATCCCTGGTCCATCGACTGATCCTGAGCCATCTGGTTCCCCTGTCCTTCGCCGGAAGATGAACCGTTCGGCTGCCCCTCGGCGTCACTTCGTCGGGACGCTCCCTCCTGATTCTCCTGAGGACTCGATTTCCCGGAATCCTGCGACGAGGATTCGTTGAATGAGCTTTGCGAAGGGGTTCCTAATTCCGACAGCTGCTTCCCTGCGATCATCAGATTTCGGGCAGATTCGGCGATCTGTCTTCCTGCTTCCCCCTGCGCGAGGTCTTTAGGAGCCTGTCGGGGGTTCCCTCCGGCAGAGGCTTCCCGTGACAGGGATGCGGCCTGTTTCAGTGCCTCCACGCTCTGCTGATACATTTCCGTGGCAGGGCCAAACTCTTCTGCCTGTTCCCGATCCATGGCCGCGCTGACCGCCTGCTGAGCCTGCATCGCCTGTTCCTGTCCCTGACGGGCGATCTCTCCCTGCTTGCTGCGGTCAATCTGCTTCAATTCCAGCTGCTCAGCTTTCGCCCCCAACTCCTCTGCCAGATCAGAAATCTGCTTCTGCAACTGCTGTTGCCGCTGCTCCCGAAAGACCGACTGACGCTCACTGGATGCAGCGAGAGACTCAAGCTCATCCGCGAGCGCAGACTGCTGCTGGCGGATTTTCTCCGCCTGGCTGCGGAGACGCTCGGGAACCGTTCCATCCTGTCGCTGAGCCAGTGCCTCCAGAAATTGTGTCGCCTTCTCGGCAGCTTCGCGCGAGAGCTGTGCTGCCCGTTTGAAATTCAATTCTCCCAACTCATGTGCGATGGCACGAGTGGCGTTGGGAAGTTCGTGCGAAAACTTGTTGATCTCGGGGGCAGGTAATCCGAGCTTCCGGGTCATCTCCCCCAGTTCCCGAGTCTGTGAAACGAGAGCCTGCTGAGCATTCATCAATACATCAGAAGCAAGGCGTTCTTCTGGGGGGAGAGGTTCGGCGTTTTGAGGCTTGGGGGACTCCGAGTCGTTGGGCTTGGCGTTGCGCGAGGCGTTCTTTTCAACTGCCTTTGCCAGTGCCCGCTGATGTTGGGCCAGTTGATCAGCAGTTTCCCCGAGAACGGAGAGTTGATGCTGAAGATTCGCACGTGCTTTCTCAAGTAGCTCCGGATGGTCCTCAATGATTCTGGACAGATCCTGATCGAGCTGTTCGTGTCGCTGAACAAGCCGCTGATGATCCTGATTCCAGAATTCGACCAGTGGGTGTCCCTCCGGCAAGGGCTTCCCGTCCGGGCCGGTCCGCCGCTGCACCAGTTCATCAACCTGCACGGCCAGTTGTTCCGTGTTCAGCGCCAGTCGGTTCAATTCCAGCATGTCCCGCTGCATCTGGGCCAACTGGTGATGTTGTTCCTGCAACTTGTGCATCTGCTCCCGGGCCTTTTGAAGACGTTCGGCCGCATCGGAGAACTTTTGCTGCTTCTCCGCGAGATCTGCTTTTCTCGCCTGATCGACCCGCGCCGCAGCCTGAGCCAGTTCCTTTTCGGCAAGAAGGCGGGCCTGCTCCGCCAGTGGCTGCATGACCGGTTGTGTTTCGAGCACAGCGCTCAGCTTCTCAAATTGCTGACCGAGTTCGCGGACGTTTTCCTCCAGCATGGCCGCCTGTGCGTCACTGCGCCATTCCTCATGCCTGGCCTCGTTACGCTGTGCTTGTTCCTGTAAACGACGAGCCTCCTGTCGCTGTTTTTCGAGATCCTGTTTCAAATGGTCCATTGCCTGATCCACCCGATGCTGCTGATCGGCAAGGGTCTGTTCCCCGTAGGGCCGGGCGTCCTCAAGAATCTGCAACACCCGGATTCCGGTCCAGCTTTCATTCGGACCGGGGACGGGACGTTCGTCGGTGGCACGTCCCCGCAAAATCACCTGCATTCCCGGCTTCAGATCCAGTCGTGACAGGTCCAAATCAATGTCAGCAGCGACCTGCTTTGCATTGAACTTCTCCGGATCGACCGAAATCATCCCCGATTCCCGGATGCCGTTGCGAACCAGTTCATAATGCAGTTCGAGACTCGCCACTCCGAAATCATCTATGGCCTGAAGCGGGATCTTCAGCAGGTCTGCCGGTCGGGCAGACGCATGCTGTTCCAGATCCATGAACTCAATGAGCGGCGGATGATCGGGAGTGATCGTCAGGCGGCAAAGTGTCTCCTCCCGGGCCTTTAATCCATTTTCATCCTCAACCCGGATGAGAAATCGTCCTGATGGTCCATTGAGAGACGCAATCATCTGCATTGACGCCGACATGCCGTCCTCTGCCAGTGAAAGTCGGCTCCCGTTTTGCATCTCGTGCGGAACGGCTTTCCCGCTGGCTGCCGGAGGAGGAGATTCCAGCCAGACAATCTCCGCTGCGGACGCCCTCTTGTTGAACTCCAGATGAAACCTGATCTCGCTCTGCTCCACCGCCACAACATCCCCCAGCACCATCTCCAGTTGAACAGGGGGAAGTCCGGTATATGCAGGCGGTTGAATCGCAGCAGCAAACTGCTTGATTTCGGGTCGGTCCACAACTTCGATGTGATGACGGCGGGACCGGGACTGGTCACTGCTCACGCTGTAATCAAAACTCTCTTCGACCCGAGGCAGAGTGATCGCGTAGACCCCATCGGCATCGTTCCAATCGACCCGACGCGACTGCACTTCTCCGCCGGCAACAGACCAGTCCATCCAGATTGCGGGGGGACGTTTCCCTTCATGAAACCGCCAACTCGGCCGGGCGACGATCGCGACATCATCCCCCCGACCGACGGTTCGATCCGCGTTGTCGACTGTCAGGATCAGGTTCTGGAGTCGCTCGTAGTTTCCCCAGGGATTGAGAAACCGGGAAATAAGGACCGCATAGGAACTGGAAGCAAAAATCAGCGGGAGCAGAAGTGCGAAGACCCCCATCGCCCCCATCCAGCAGCGACGTTGCGACCTCCGGGCGACGACAACATCCGCAAAATTTCTTGATCGGGCAAATTGGAGCGTCTGTCGGACCAGCATCGATCTCATCAGTTCAGAACCGACCGTTTCTCCGTTCGACCGGCTCTGCTCCAGTTCGACCAGCGACAAGAGACGTTCCCTGAGTTCGGGATGAGTCTCCTCAACGATCGCCGCCAGATCAACGTCCTCGTATTTCCTCAACAAGGGAACGACGATCGACCGAACCAGAACGATTCCCGCAATCGCAGGGACACTGAACAGCATGAGCGCGCGAAGCATGACTGGCAGATCAAAGAACAGGTCCAGCAGCATCACGACCGCGATACTCAGGCACGTGACAAACAGCGTCAGACCGATTCCACCAGCGACATAAATCCCGATCAGCCGATCCCGAAGTCTCTTCAGCTGACCGGACAGCAGTTCAGGGATTCCCGGATCGGGAGTGATGGACATCCGTTCGACTTCAGGAAGAATTTGAAACCGTCAGCGCAATCCTCTTGCGGAGCCATTGTGGATACTCATCAGAGTGCCCCCGTCACCAGCGGAAAGTTGCTCCAATATGATTAAATCACACCGGTTCGCCAGATGACAAGAGAACATCCCTCTGGACATTGTTAGAAGTACGCCCCCGGAAGTGTGGTGGAGCTGTTCCGGCTTGCTGAACCAGTTTCCAGCCCCGGCTTACTGCGCCACGGAGCGGGAGCCTTGGGGCGAACCAGCGATCGGGACACCGACCGGCAACGGACGAGATGCCACCCAGAGATTGGCATCATAGGTCAATGATGTCAGACGCTTGTGAACATCAAAACTGTCTGGATAAACCCAGAAGGTCACAGTCGTTGTCGGACTGGCATTCATCAGGGCGGCACGGAAGCGGGACCCTTCTCGAAGAGCTTCGTCAGCAGTTTCCGCATGAATCGGCCCGACCGGGCGGATGACCCAGCTCGTCACTCCAATCCGAACCATTCCCGGTCCCGAACGAAGCTCATCAACCACACTCGTCGCGAGTCGCTGAAGGACATACTCCATCAGATAACCATTAATGGGGCGGGTGCTCCCCTGATAAAACGATCGCGAGATCAGAATTTCTTTTCGTCGCTCGATATCACGCTGGACCTCTTTCACCAGATCGTCGATCGGAACCTGAGAAACACGGTTCCCTTCGAGTCGAAAATGAATTTCATCCCCGCTGACCACTTTCCCGATCGGCGGAAGACGGTGTGTTAATTGCTCAACGGGAGCGTCGTCAGACGTTTCCATATCGACCAGACGTTGCTGAAGCGCAGCCACCTCCGCACGAAGCGAGGTCACGTTCATTTCGAGCGTGCTGACCTGCCCCTGATCAGAACGGAGCTCATCCACTTTGTCCGCCACTTCCTGTTGAAGCTGAAGGATCTGCCCGGCCTGATCCTGCTTCTGCTGCGCCAACTTCGATTCTTCAGCCTGAAGTTGCTCGAAGCGGACATTTAACTCCGTGTTGAGTTCCCGAAGTTTTGCTGCACGGGCGAGCATTTCGGGGGATGGCTTGATCTCCTCCATTGGGGGGAGTTGTTCCGGCAACAGCTCCGGAACTTCCGGTTCCAGTTCCAGCTCCACCGGGACTTCCGGGGCTTTTTGAACGATGGGCACGGTTCCCGGCGGCGGAGCGACTCTCATTCCCAGCACGACCACAATCAGGATAATCAGAATCCCGACCATGTTGCTCAGGACGTCCAGAAAGGCGTCCGAACCGAACATCAGGTCTTCGCTGTTGTGGGACATGATTGTTAATCAGAAGTGAGAGACGGTGAGCAGAAAATCGTGATCAGTAATTGCGACGCCGTGTAAATTGATGTCTGTGCTATTTCAGGATGTGTTCCACCTTGGACGACAGCCCCCAGTGATTCAGCAATTCCTTGAGGCGACCATAATGCTGGTTCCCTCCCGGATAGATTTCGATCTTTAATCGGGGACGCCAGACAAATTTCTGCGGGGGATCTCCCCAGGAATTTGCCTGAACCTGAATCATGGCAGCGACAATCTGATGAAACTCTTCTCTGCTGATTCCCTGTGGAAGAGTCACGCTGGGACCATCGACGATGACCAGTTTGTCCGGATAAAGCTGGAAAACAATTTCACGCTCAATTCCGATGGCCCCGCTCCGGTAGCCTTTCCCCCAGTGCCGGTCCTTGCCGCCGTCGTTCGGGAGTCCTCGCCCCCGTTCCGCTAATGGAGAGGATGGCATATCAGGCGGAATCAGTCCGGGAGTCGCTCTTGACGAGCTTGAACCAGCGAGTCCTGACGAGGCATCGGATCGATTCTCGTCTCCAGACATTCCGGGCGAGGGTTCCAATGGATGCCGACGTTTCCCCGGCTCTTCCGGGGCTGGTGGAACGATATTGACTCCTCCGCCGGCAACTCCCAGTGGATTGCCTTCATTCCCGGAAGGGACTCCATTGAACCCGGAACTGGTCGCTCCATTCGCGGAGGCATTTCCCGCAAAGGACTCGGCTCCTCGGGTCGATCGCCCCCCGTCCGCTGCGGCAGCCTCCATTCCCGGAAATGCCCGGGAACGACTCCCCTGCGCAATACGGGAATCACCCTCTGATGTCGCGGGGCCTCCCCCTTCTCCCATTCCGGTGGTATATGTCTCAGGCCCTGTTGGCTGTCCCGCAGGTCCCGGACGACTGTTCGTCAGACGTTGACGCTGGGGACTCCATTCCGGCCCAAGCATGCCAATCGAATCCTTCGGGTTGGCTCGTCGAAGTTCATCGATCTCAGGAAGAGTAAATTCCCCGTTCGCCCCCACGATCTGATCGTTCCCGGGACGTCCAAATCCCGTGCGACTCGACCCCGAAGCCCCTCCAGCTCCAGAACCTCGCCCCACTCCGTTCGGCATCCGTTTCGCAAGAGCCTTCGGATTGTTGATGGCCCGTTCGACAGCGGTCCGGCAGACCTGAACCGCTTCCGGATCGGCTGGCGGCCATTTGATGTCCATGTCGCTCGGGACCAGCTCATAGCCGTAATCCTGCTGGAGGGCTTCCAGATACCGACGGGCAACATAAAAACCGACGGTCCCTTCCGGGCGAACAATCAGGAGAATATACGGGCGTGATTCTGGGCGTCCGTTTTGCGCATCCACCAGCTTCCAGTAGTTGGCCAGGGCACTTGCCCCCGCAAGCAGCGGGTTGTCGTCAGGGCCATAATCATTCAATGTCCGGGCACTGACAGTCACCTGTTCGGATGCGAAGACCAGTCCGTCGGCACGGCATTCAATCAGAATGGGTCGGCGATTGGTCCCCGAGTTTCCGTCATGGGCAACCACCTCATAAACCGGTTTGCGGATAGCCTGAGAAAGTTTCTGCGCAGCGATTTCATCCTGAAGCTGCTTGCGACGCTGCATCAGTTCGATTGCCTGCTTCTGAAGTTCCGTCTCGTTCAGACGAAGTTCGGCATTCTGACTCAGGGCCGCCGTCACCATTTCGACGAGTTTCTTCCGTCGGTTTTCTTCGACGTCGAACTCCGCTGCAGCAATCTGAACCCGTTTGGAGGTCCGCTCGATTTCGTCTGCCAGCTGGGCATTGCGGGCTTCCATCTCCTCAAGAAGTCGCTGCCACTCGGTCTCTTTCCGAAGACGCTCCGCTTCGTATTCCGCGAGCGCCTGCTGATGAGCCGCCATCCGGGCTTCGTTTTCCTGTCGCCGTCGTTCATTGAGGAGCCGGCGTTCTTCAATGCGTGGGTCGACCACAACCACTTCCGGGGGAGCCTCGACCTCCGGGAGATCGACAACCGGTTCGTCCTTGTCCGCAACGCGCATGCCGACCACAGCGACGAGGATGATCAGAATCCCCACCATGTTGCACAGGACGTCCAGAAACGATCCTGTGCCGAACGACATTTCCTGACGGCGTTTGCGAGCCATGAAATTCTCAGGGGCGCGAGAAGCCGACAACAGGCTCCGTTGCTGGTCTGAACGATGTTGACTTCAACAGGGTGTTGCGAACGTCCTCTCCACAACGATCCCGACGCCGGGAACGGTGATGCAGAACCGGAGAAGGGTGATTTCTCTCTCCTGTTGCTGCCAGATGCGGATGGAATTGAGGCCACCGCCTCCGCTGAATCGGCAATTTCTGCCGACCTCCCAGCCGATGCGATCATCCTTATCGTTATGATCGACAGATTCAGGAGGCACGATGATCCAATATTCTCCCATCTGTGCCCCAATCTGCAGGAAATGAAGAATTCACAATTCGCGCGAGACCGGATTCGCATTTCCTGCCAGTGACCGAGATGGCCAGTTCCCGCGTTCAGAACGTCATTGAATCGTCAGTGAATTCAGGTCGTCTGATACGTTGATCTTCAGGAAACTGTCCGGGGGTGATATTCTCCGCGAGGTTTCTCCTTCCCCAGCCCCACGAGTCGGCATGTCGCTTCTGAAGATCAGTCAGGGACGCGTCTATGACCCCGCAAATGAGGTCGATGGGGAAGTACGGGACATCTGGATTCGCGATGGCAAGGTCTATACCCCAGTTGCGGGAGAACTACTGCACCCCGACCGGGAGATTGACGCCCGCGGCCTGATTGTGATGCCGGGTGGGGTCGACATGCATTGCCATATCGCCGGCTCTAAGGTCAACGCTGCACGAAAGATGAGGCCGGAAGACAAGCGCACTGCGGTCTCCCCGCGTCGCGGCGAATTTCGTTCGGGCACCATCGGAAGCGTCCCAAGCACCTTCACCACAGGTTACCTCTACGCCGGTCTGGGATATACCGCCGCCTTCGATGCTGCTGTCCCCCCACTTTCTGCCCGGCATGTTCATGAAGAATTGCAGGACACCCCGATCATCGACAAGGGGTTTTACCTCATGCTGGGCAACAACCAGTATGTGATGCAGCAACTGGCCCGGGGAGAGGAAGAACGTCTGCGAAGTTACATCGGATGGATCGTTTCCGCAGCGAAGGCCTACGGGGTCAAGATCGTCAACCCCGGCGGCGTGGAAACATGGAAACAGACGAACAGGACCGTCCGCTCGCTGGACGATCGAGTCCCGTATTTCAATGTCTCCCCCCGACACATTCTGCAGGGGATTGCCCGTAACGTCGATGCGCTCGGGCTTCCGCATCCGGTCCATATTCACTGCAACAATCTGGGGGTCCCGGGAAACTGGGAAACCACACTCGAGACGATGCGGGCTCTCGAAGGGCATCGGGCACACCTGACGCACATCCAGTTTCACAGCTACGGAGGAGAAGCGGATGACCAGACGTCTCTCTCATCCCGCGTTCCTGACCTGGTGGAATATGTCCGCACCCATCCCAACCTGACGGTGGATGTGGGGCAAGTCCTGTTTGGTCAGACCACATCAATGACCGGGGATGGTCCTCTCGGATATTTCCTGCACAAGGTTTTGGGAAGCAAGTGGTACAGCGGGGATGTGGAAATGGAGGCGGGATGCGGAATCTCGCCAATCGAATACAAGAACAAGTCGCTCGTCCATGCGCTCCAGTGGGCCATCGGCCTGGAGTGGTACCTTCTGATGGACGACTGCTGGCGGATCGCCATGAGCACGGACCATCCGAATGGCGGAGCATTTCTCGCCTACCCGCAGATCATCGCCCTGCTGATGGACCGGGAGCGACGGCGGGACGTCCTCAAGTCCCTCCCTGAAGCTGTGAAGAATCACTGCACGCTCAGCGAGATCACCCGCGAATATACGCTCTATGAAATTGCGATTATCACCCGTGCATCCCCGGCCCGTATTCTCGGGCTGACACACAAGGGGCATCTTGGCCCGGGAGCGGATGGCGATGTCACCCTCTATCAGCCGCAATCCGATATTCAGCAGATGTTCGAACTTCCCCGCTACCTGATTCGTCGGGGAGAAGTGATCATTGATGATAGCGAGCTGCGGAGCCAGAGCGAGGGGAATGCGCTCCACGTCCGCCCGCAATACGACTCAGGTTGTCTGCCCGAAATCGAAGAATGGTTTAACGATCACTATTCGATGCGATTCCGTAACTACCCCATCGACGAAGAATTTCTGAATTCCGGGGTACAGGTCCCCTGCCGGGTGCGGTAAACTGTCTGATGAAATAACGAGCCTTCATCCTCTGAGCCGCACAACATTTCATTATCCGATATTTCACTGTCCGAATGTTTTCTGGACGGGTGAATCGACTATCATGAATCTGGCCTGAACAGGCTCCTCTCCTTCTCCGGTGGCCATCGTCGATGGAATTGCACCGGTGAAACGCTCCCTCAACTGGAAGGAACCAGCATGTATTCACTCAGAATTCCCGGATATCTGAGCGGGTTGACTGCCGACCCAGAACCGACTGGAACCAAGGAAGAAATCGCCCGAAAGCTCCTGTTTCCCGATCCGGACCGGGATGTTCACGGAATCCGCAAGTTGCCGCGTGATGCAGACTGCATCCTCGAGCAGACAGAGATCATCCAGAAAGGGAAAGTGGCCCGGCAGGAAGTTCATCAGGTCGGTCGATGGACGATCGGACAACTGTTGCCGTTATCGACTCTGAACGATCTGTTCTCCTCCTGAGCAGAGAGGCTTCACTCCGTTCTGACCGTCATTGTGGGTGTGCTGGCGTGGGACGCCCCCCCCATTGCCCGGCAATTCTGATCGGCGATAAGTCCAGGCGCGGAGGTTGTCAGCAGCGAACGCTCTGTTGCGTCGCTTTATTCCATTGCTTCACTTTGCGGATTGAACCCGCTCCCAGAGTGCGTTCCCCCGTTCCCGGAGTCCGGGAGAACCGAGTTGCGGATACAGCGTCCGTGTCACTCCCAGAAGCTTGCGTGCCCCAGCC
>CALLWY010000004.1 GCA_938015865.1 uncultured Planctomicrobium sp. | reverse complement strand
AACTCGGGATTGTTGCGACATTCAAGCAGGTGGATACCTGCGCGGCCGAGTTCGAAGCCTATACCCCCTACTACTACAGCACCTATGAGGATGAGGACGAAACTCCTCCTCCGGGGGACAAACGCCGGATCATGATCCTCGGAGGCGGTCCCAACCGGATCGGGCAGGGGATTGAGTTCGACTACTGCTGTTGTCATGCCTCGTTTGCCATGCGGGAACTGGGCATCGAAAGTGTCATGGTGAACTCGAACCCGGAAACGGTTTCGACAGACTACGACACCTCCGACATGCTCTTCTTCGAGCCGCTGACCACTGAAGATGTGTTGAACATCTGCGACCGGATTCAACCATCAGGGGTGATCGTTCAGTTCGGCGGACAGACTCCGCTCAACCTTGCCCGCGGGCTGGAAGCGGCTGGCGTCCCAATCATCGGAACCAGCCCCGACATGATCGATGCGGCCGAAGACCGCGAGCGATTCCAGGCAATTCTGCAGAAATTGAACCTGCGTCAGCCTCCTAACGGTCTGGCCACCGACATTCAGGGAGCCCGCTCCCGGGCCAATGCAATCGGCTATCCCGTTCTGGTTCGTCCCAGTTACGTGCTGGGGGGCCGGGCGATGGAAATCTGTCATGACGAAAGTGAACTGGTTCACTACATGACACATGCAGTCGATGCATCCCCTGATCACCCGGTGCTGATCGACAAGTTCCTTCAGGATGCCATTGAAGTCGACGTCGATGCCATCAGCGACGGCGAGACGACACTGGTCGGGGGGGTGATGGAGCATATCGAGGAAGCCGGGATTCACAGCGGAGACTCCGCCTGTGCCCTTCCTCCGTACTCCCTGCCGCAGTCCGTCATCGACGAAATCAAGTCGGCAACGTACGCACTGGCCTCCGCGCTTCAGGTGCGTGGCCTGATGAACATTCAGTTCGCTGTGAAAAAGACGGAAACGGATCAGGGAACGGATTACACCGTTTACGTCCTCGAAGTGAACCCCCGGGCTTCCCGGACATCTCCATTCGTCTCGAAGGCAACCGGGGTTTCTCTGGCAGCGATGGCCGCCAAGATCATGGCCGGCGTCTCCCTCAAGGAACAGGGATTCACGAAAGAGATCTGGCCGAAGCACGTTTCCGTCAAGGAAAGCGTCTTCCCGTTCGCCCGATTCTCCGGCGTGGACATCATCCTCGGACCGGAAATGAGATCGACCGGGGAAGTGATGGGAATCGACGACAATTTCCCAGCGGCATTTGCCAAGAGCCAGATTGGCGTCGGTGTCGATTTCCCCCATACCGGGACCGTGTTTGTGAGCATGTCGGGAGCTCACAAGAAAGCGATGATCGAACCGGCCCGAAAACTCCACCAGTTGGGATACAAACTCATCTCAACCGCCGGAACCGCCAAAGTCCTCTCCGATGCAGGGATTCCGGTGGAGACCGTCAAGAAGGTTCAGGAAGGCCGCCCGAACCTGATCGATTACATGGTCAACGGAGACGTTCAGTTCATCTTCAACACCCCCAGCGGAAAGGGAAGTCGAACGGAGGAAGGGAGAATTCGCGCCACAGCTGTCTCCTATGGGGTCCCGTGCGTCACGACACTCCCCGGCTGCAACGCAATGGTGCAGGCGATCGAGTATCTCTTCAACAATCCGGCCCCTCAGGTGAAATCAATCCAGGAGTGGCACGCAAGTTGATAGACTGACAGTTCGCCCAGACGGTTTGGGAAGCCGTCTGGGCATTGCAAGTCCGTGAGAATCCTTAAGGAGCGTGTCCGGGAGAATGTCGAACGGGTTGGTCATTCCACAATCAATTGAACAGTTATCAAAACTGTTGGTTGATCTGAAGCTCGTGTCAGCGGACGAGTTACGAACCGCTCTTTCTCAAGCAGGAAGAGGAAAAAGCGTTCCCGAAATTCTCCGGCACCTGGAACAGCAACATCTTCTCACCCCGTTTCAGACAGCCCGGATTGAAAAGGGAGAAATTGACGGCCTTGTCATTGGAGGTTGCAAGCTCCTGTATCAAAATGCGGCAGGGAGCTTCGCCCGGGTGTATCGGGCCTGTCGGATCGACACAGGGCAGATGATTGGCATCAAGGTTCTCCGGGATCGCTGGGCACGTGATCCCGACAGCGTGGCCCTGTTTCGACGAGAAGGGGAAATTGGCCAGCGGCTCAAACATCCACACATCGTCCCGACCTACGAAGTCGGGCAGTCTGGTCGGTTTCATTACATCACAATGGAGTTCGTCGAAGGAGGAAACCTTCGTGACTTCATGAAGATCCGGAAAAAGCTCGTCCCGGAAGAGGCGCTTCGTTACGGCCTCCACATCGCGCGAGGACTGGAGGGAGCACTCGCGGTGGGAATGACTCACCGCGACATGAAAACGACCAACGTTTTGCTGACGCTTCAGGGGGTCGCGAAACTGATTGACTTCGGACTCGCTTCGGACGATGCCCTCGCAGGTCGGACAAACGACGATCTGGCTCAGGCTCTGGAGTATGCGACGCTCGAAAAACATACCGGGGCCCCTAAAAACGATCCCCGCAGCGACCTGTTCTTCCTGGGGGGAATTCTCTACGAACTTTTGTCTGGAGAACTTCCCTATCCCCGGACCCGAGACCGGGATGAGCGAAAAAACTTCAGTCGCTACCGGGACATCAAACCTCTGGCAATGGTTGCTCCTTCCCTTCCGTTGTCAGTGACTCGTATCGTCAGCAAATTGCTGGAGATCAGCCCGATCCAGCGATATCAGACTCCCACCGAACTTGCAGCCGATCTGGAGAAAGTTCTCACCGATCTGGGGCACCCTCCGGCGCCAACAACACCTTCAGCCGGGAGCGCTCTTTCCAAGGAGGCCAAGATTCTGCTCTGTGTGGAACATCGTGCCAGCCGTCAGGATTTACTTCGCGACTACTTCACCAAAAAGGGCTACCGGGTCCTGCTCCTCCCGGATGGTGCCCGGGCTGTCAACCGGCTGAAAAACACACCTGCTCAGGGGGTGATCTTTTTTGGAGACAGTGCCGGTGTCGATGTGAAGAATGAATTCGAGCAGGCACTGGCCCAAACTGAGGGTCAAAAGACCGCCGTTGTGATGGTTCTGGCGGAGAGCGATCAGGCACTTGCGAAAGAGTATGAGGGGAAACATCCCCGCGGAGTGGTCCTTCGCCAGCCGATCAGCCTGCGACATCTCCGCAAGTCGATGGAAGAGGTGCTCAAGAACTGATGCCGCCCTCTCTTTCACCGGATGGGGACCTCTTCCCCGTCGCTTCACTCCAGACATTGAAACGCCGGGCAATCGCACTCCAGAACCTGCGGAATTTCTTTACCGAAAAGGGTTACTGGGAGGTCGAGACTCCGATTCTTTCCCACGACAGCTGCGTCGATGTCTGGCTGGCCCCGTTTCCGGTCGCCATCGGGAACAATGCTACGGGATACCTTCAAACCTCACCGGAGTTTGCGCTAAAGCGGCTGCTTTGTGTGGGAGCCGACCGGATCTTTGAAGTCGCGAGGGTCTTTCGTCAGGACGAAATCGGTCAGAGACACAATCCGGAATTCACGATGATCGAATGGTACGCCTGCCACGAGGATCATCACGCGCAGATGAATTTTGTCGAAGAACTGGTCCGATCTCAGCTGCAGCTCACTCGCAATTCAGGGTGGAGCGATGGTTCTGCATTGCCAGATACCCCATTTCCCCGCGTCTCCTACCGTGAAGCATTTCTCCAGTATGCCAATATCGACGTCGCCGTTGCCGGGAACAGTAACCTGATGGAGGTCGCCCAACGTCGTCAGATTCCGTTGCCACGTGGAATCGAAGAAGATCGGGACGGGCTTCTCAATCTGTTGCTGGCCGAATGCGTCGAACCGGAACTGGCAAAACTCCAAGCAGTGTTTCTCTATGATTTTCCAGCTTCGCAGGCAGCACTCGCCCGGATTCGCCCTGAAGCATTTCCCGTTGCAGAGCGTTTCGAGCTCTATCTGGACGGAATGGAGATCTGCAACGGGTATCACGAATTGACCGATCCGGTCGATCTACAACAGCGCATGCGTCAGCAAAACGCCGAACGAGTCCGGTTAGGCAAACCCGCACTTCCGGAAGAGAGCCGATTACTTCAAGCGATGAGACAGGGATTCCCACCGTGCGCAGGAGTCGCACTAGGTTTTGATCGCCTGCTCGCCTGGTGCCTGAACCTGCCATCGATCCGGGACGTCATCGCGTTCCCGTTCGATCGGGCATAACGCGGAAATCAGTTTGCTTTCAGTTCCGCTTCGATCATTTGAATCTGATCGCGAACCTTGGCTGCGATTTCATACTGTTCTTCATCGACAGCGGACTTCAGCTCATTGCGAAGGCGAATCAGTTCATGCTGTCGGCGGCTGTTCTCAGACACCTTCGGCGGGAACTTGCCGACATGCTGGGTCTCTCCGTGGATGCTCTCCAGAAGAGGAACGAGTTCCGTATGAAAGACTTCGTAGTCGCGCGGGCAACCAAGCCGTCCCTGACTGCGGAACTGCTTGAAAGTGATGCCACAATGAGGACAGGACTTCACCCCAGCTTCCGGGAGATCCTCTTCGAAATCGTCTTTGGGACCGCCGGCATACGGGGCACCAAATTCATCAGGGATCCCGCCCACTTCCACTGTGTTCAGGTATTCCTGTGCACAGGTTTCACACAGATGGAGCGAAACGGATTTCCCCGCTTTCAGTTCCGTGATATGCAGCGTCGCCTGCTTGGTACAACGCAGACATTTTTTCACAGTAGCCACCCTCATCCGGTTGACGCGACAGGTTCACTCACAAGCAGACGACTCGCATTACTGCTGTGAATTGCACGATGATTTCCGTCGCTGTCGGAATCAATCGTTCATTTCAATTCTAGAAATGAGAACTTTCGTGTCAATTGCTGAATCTCCGCCCGAAAAACGCATCCATTCCTGCCACCGTATCTTACGTAACCCTCTCCACGATCCACATTCATTTCTTCATCCCCGGTAGGCAGATTCAGGAGGTTTCTTGACGGCCTTTCGGCAAGACCAGCAGGAACCAGGCATTAAAGAAACCAATCCCGGCAATTCAAACCCAATTGTTGTGTTCATTACGACAGTCGAGAAGGTTTGCAGAACGAGGCATTACGGGCGACGATGTGGAAACGTTTCCCGTGTCCCTTAGCGACGAAGTTGCCGTTCGTTTTCAACGTTCCGTTGTCCTGATCTGCCCCCCGCGAGAGAAATTTCGTGTCCCGACCGATGCCCCCTGCTCAACTTTCCCCTGTCCATCCACAGGTTGTCGTCGCAGGCGGGGGCCTTGCGGGGATTGCCGCCGCCACCGTACTTGCCAGACGCGGTCTGCATCCAATCCTGCTGGAAGCCCGGCAGTCTCTCGGGGGACGGGCGACGTCGTATGTGGATGCGGAATCCGGTGAAGTTATCGACAACTGTCAGCATGTCAGCATGGGATGCTGCACCAGTCTGCGATTTCTTTGTGAGTTGCTGGAAATCGATTCGCCATTCCAGACAGAAGAGGCCCTCACCTTTATCGCCCCGAACGGGTCGCTCACCCGATTTTGTGCCGGTCCGCTTCCCGCCCCGCTGCACCTGACTGGATCGTTTCTGAAACTCCCATGGCTCTCACTGAAAGAAAAAGTCCTTTTTGCACGGGCGGTCGGGCGTCTGGCCAAAACACCACGGGTCGTACTCGCGGGAATAAACTTTTACGAGTGGCTGGTTGCCGAACACCAGACCGAACAGCTGATCCGAAATCTCTGGGAGGTCGTTCTGGTCAGCGCGTTGAGTGAGCCGCTGGAACGAATTGACGCAGCATATGCACAGAAAGTCTTTGTGGATGGCTTCCTGAATCATCGCGATGGCTGGAAGGTCGAACTCCCCAGACTCACACTCGAGGAACTCTATTCCGTTCGGACAATGGACTCCCTCCGAAAGCTGGGAGCGGAGGTCCGCACTCAAGCCCGGGTCGTTTCCCTCACAATGAATGGAGATCAAGTCGGGCCCCTCAAGTTGCAGGATGGGAGCGAAGTCAGCGGGCATGACTACATCCTCGCCATCCCGCATCACCAGCTGATCAACATTCTCCCCTCAGCACAGACCGGATTGGACCGTTTCCGTCAGCTGCGGGAACAGATCAGTCAACTGGAATCGTCGCCGATCACAAGTGTCCATCTCTGGTATGACCGGCCCATCATGGACCTCCCGCATGCCGTCCTCATTGACCGGCTCGGGCAATGGGTCTTTTCCCGCGGGGAACGCAATGGTCCGAATGGTCCCCGATTTCTCTATCAGGTGGTCATCAGCGCAAGCCGGCCGCTTCAGGGGATTCCCCAGGAAGAGATCATTCAACGGATTCACATGGAACTCTCGTCCATCTGGAGCGACGCACGCGATGCGAGACTCCTGCACAGCCGCATGATCACCGAACGCCGCGCCGTCTTTTCGGCCGTTCCGGGAGTGGATGCCGTTCGTCCAGGGCAGGAGACCGAGGTTCCCAATCTCTTTCTCGCAGGAGATTGGACACAGACCGGTTGGCCCGCAACGATGGAAGGGGCAGTACGAAGCGGAATGATGGCTGCCAATCAGATTCTCCGGAAGTACGATCTCCCCGAGGTCGCTCTGCCGGAAGGCCTCCAACGAAGCTGGCTTTCGAGACTGCTGTGGGGACATCCTCCTGAAGAGACCTCATCGGGCACGAATACTCCCAAAACACGTGATAGAAATTGAATCAACATGAAGACCCCGCATCAGGATGCAAACCAGAAGGCTTGGGACGATCTCGCTCGTGCGAATAGTCTGTTCGCCAAGGTCGCGACCGATGAAGAGTGTGCCCAGCCTCTTCTGACACTGGATCGACGTGGGTGGCTTCCTGGTTCTGTGAAAGGGCTGGATGTTCTCTGTCTGGCTGCAGGAGGGGGGTGGCAATCGATTCTATATGCCTCTGCCGGAGCAAATGTGACCGTTCTGGATCTCAGCCGGGAGATGTTGAATCGGGACGAAGAACAGGCCCGTCGCCGTCGTCTCAAGATCAACATCCTGCAGGGAAGCATGGAGGACCTGACCCATCTCCCGGAAGCCTCTTTCGATATCGTGCATCAACCCGTCAGCACCTGCTACATCCCGAATATCGAAGACGTTTATCGCGGAATCTCTCATGTTCTGCGAGACCGGGGACTCTATATCAGCCAGCACAAGCAACCCACCAGCCTGCAGATCGTCGAGCGGGATGAGCAGGATCGGTACGTGATCGGAGTCCCGTATTATCTGAACGCCT
>CALLWY010000003.1 GCA_938015865.1 uncultured Planctomicrobium sp. | reverse complement strand
CCGGAGTCGGGGGTGGGACGGTCTGCAGCCGCTGAGGAGTCCCGTGCATGCTGTAACTCTCACCGTAGCGGGGCCATTTATTCGGGACGGCGCCGTTGTTGTACAGTGCGGCTCCCCATAGCATGCAGCCATGAGTCATCATGCTCTTGCGGACTTCGAGGGTTTCCCGGGGATGGCACCCATTCATTCCGCAGCTCAGATGAGCAACTCGCAGGTCTCCGGGATTGATGAACCGGATGAAATCCGGGGTTTCGTGATTCAATACCGTGTACGATCGCACCGGATTGGCCGAGCTGTAAAAGACATCCGGGTAATTTGGGGCGATATGTGCTGCTTCCTTCGTCACCGCATCGGCATTTCCCCCGTGACAGTCGGTGCAACCCAGTTGCAGGGCGAGGGGGCGTCCCCGCTGGGCATGGGGATCATGAGCATCCGTGTGACAGGTGATGCAGCCGTGGCTTTTTGCATGCGCCTGCTCAGCCGTCTGATTGGCAAGAGAGACTCCGCGCAGCTCCTCTGGGAGCGGATAGGGTTCGTCCGGGGGAAGCGAGGAAAGTCGAGAGGTTGGAGTAGCTTCCGGGGCGGGGGTAGAAGGAGTTGAATTCCCTGGAGCTGGAGGAACCGTGCTATCTGAGGAGATATTTTGAGAGACGACGGGAATAATCTTCCGGGTTCGTTCTTCCCCATGAGCGGTTGAGGTCTGCTCCGAAGGGGGGAGCAAAAGCGAGATAACAATCCATCCCAGGCAACAGCCCGATAACAGAATGTGACGCAGATTGGCCCGTATCCGACGCATCATCACAAATCCCTTTGTGCCGTGGTCATCGCTCTCCTGGCGATCCGAGAGTCTCCGAATCGATTGACTCACTCTGGAATCTCTCCAGGCGGAAGTCTAATCAATGTTGAATTGGAGGGTTAGTCCAATTTTCTGAAACGCTGGAAACCAGTCGTCTCCTGAAGCCAGACGTGTCGCGTTTAGTACAAACTGTCCTTGCTGTCTTGAGGGAGATCAGTAGGTGAGTGCCATCTGAACGAATGCCTGATGCAGTGTCGAAGCTTTGTAATTTGAAGCATTTGCAGTCGTGAACGGCTCCGTTTTTCCGTACAGATCGTCGAACCCTCTTCCTGTAATCAGGGCAGCATAACCCGCTTCGATCAAAACATTATCGTTGAGGAATGGTCGGTATTCAAAACCGGCACTCAGGTCGACCCCAATGGTTTCATCAATTCCGCTCTGGAAGGTAAATGCTTCCAAAACAGCGGTGTGGGCAAACTCCAGATAGTTGGCATTTGTAATGAGACGGAGCTTGGGGGTGAGTTCAAAATCCATTCCAAGGTTAAACAGGTGAAGCCCCGGGTTCACGAAGTTTGACTGCCCCTGAAACTTGCTGGACCGCATGTCCGGTACAAGGCTGTTGCGATTGACCAGCGAGACGCCGAACAGCTGAATCTGCTGACGGTTCCAGAAGCTGAATTCTCCACCGGCAAAGTTGGGGTTGTCAAAAATGGTGTCGAAACCTTCGGCCTGTCTGTCGTAAGGGTTGTCGTCTCCCGATGCGTAGAAGTAGGAGGCGCGGAACCGGATCCAGTCGCGATCGTAAGATAATTCAATCGCGGCCATTTGAGCATTAATGTCCTGGTGCTGTCCCGCGATCGGATTCAGGGTGTCGCGACCGACAGCCCAGTAAAATGCGTTAGCGATATTAATTCGGCCGATGTGACCTTCTCCTGCGAAGCCAAAGTAGCAGGCATCGACCTGATGTTGACGGGCGACTCCGGCAGGGTCTGGACGGACCAGGAAACCGTTTGTGTCGTATTCCATCGATGGCCCATCGCGGTTGTAATGAAAGCTGAGCTCTGCGGTATACCCGGGGAACACAAAGTCCTCGCGATAGTAGTTCGCGATCAGAGTGTTCTGGTGTCGGTCATGAAAGGTGTTCAGCTGGCTGTTAGTGTCTTTCTCGACCTGATCAAAGAAAATAATGTTGAATTGGTCCCGGTTAGCGAGCCTCGTTCCAAACAGCCGAACGGCCCGGTTGATATCCGCAAAGATGAAGCCGCGGAAGTCACTGTTGAATGGCTGTGAACCGATCCTCATCGAAACGAAATCGTAATCCGGGCTCAGATCGGCCAGCTTCGCTTCGATGAAGTATTCTTCTAACGCCATGAAGTCGTCGTAACGGGTGGTGCCATTCTGGACATTGGGATTGACAATTCCCAGCTCCTGAACATTGAGGTAGTTGATGTTAAAAATCGGAGTGAGACGAATCGCCCAGTCGACCGGTTTGAAAGCGGCGCTTCCGTGGAAGACCTCGAACGAGGCTTTAAAGTAGTTTGTCGTGAAATACTGGTTCGGGTTTCCGAAAAACTCTTCCTGATTAGGGCTACTGGTGCTTTCAAACGGAGTTGTTGGGACTGGAAGTTGACGATATTCCTGAACTGTTAATGCTGTTCCAGTGAACCGGAAGAACGTGTGCTGTCCGATGAATGGATAGTCTCCCTTCAGGACATTCTGGCGATAGGGGTCCCATTTCCGCCCGAGCGCATAGGGATAATCGAAATCGTGAGGGTGACCTTTTCCGTACCGGTCCCATTCAGGGAATCCAGAACGCCAACGATCCGGCATCGGAACAAAATGGCTGTCCTCCTGAATGTCTTCCGAGAGGATTCCGGAAGGTCCGGTGTATCCCAAGGGAGCTTCTAGCGGATACAACAGCATTCCGTCGAAACCACCCATATCGTCAGCCGGGGGGAAGGGGTCTCCCGGAATGGCTAACGGACGATCGAGAATGGGGGGGACGAGAGAAGGATCTTCTTCCGGGGCGAATGGGAGATCGGGGAGTCGAACCACCCCAGGGCGGGCCGGGGTTGGAGCGATCATCGAGTTATCAGCTTGAGCCAGTTGAGCTGCTGCAACTGACGCGAGGCCCTGTTCGGGGGTGTCGTGGTGAGTCGGAAACTCCGCAGACACTGGAACGACGTTCGTCCCTTTCCTTTTCTCTGCGAGGCCGGAGAAGGCATGAGAGATGGTTGAATTCGCCTGCGAATCGGTTTTGTTGGTGGGGGCAGTCGGTTGGAGTGTAAGAGGGCGATCGTTGTTCCCTTCATTAAGAGAGAACGCTCTTGATTGGAAAGGAGTCGCCTTTAAATGTGACTTTGCAGGACGTTCCGCAAGGAGAAGCCGCGCCTGAGCCTGGACAACCGAGTTCGGGTCCTGATCCGCCATGAGTGCGAGACGCTCAGTAATTTCTGGCCGGTCAGGCAGGTCTCTAGCAATCTTTATCCCGAGCTGACGTAGCTCAGGTTTTTCAGAACTTAAAAGATCCAGAGCATGTTGATATTCGGCTTGTAGCGTCCCCACCCCATCGGAAGCCGCTACATCAGGCTGCCCGATCTCCTTAATAGGAGAGTCGTCCCAGCGGTCCATTAGAGAGGGCAATTCCGCTGAGGGGCGATTTGCTGAAATAGGTGAGGCCCATGGAGGAGGCTCGTTTCCAAAAGCAGAGAATGTCAGAGCCGAAGTAGCTGACCCTGCGAGAAACAAGCACGCCAGACGGAGATAACGTCTTAGCACGGGACGCATCTGTCCATAGAAAACTCTGCGGTCGCCAGCATGTTTCCGGCAGGATGGCCCGTGCAACAGTGACTGAATCGGGAAGTGGTGTTTCACTCGAGTAGCCCTGAAGTTGGTCATGGGCCACTCGTTCAAAATCACGCATCACGGCCCATTATCGGGCGTGGTTTTGTCGAGATTGTCGATTGAGGGCAAGGTGACTTATCGAATTTTATGAATTATTCGATTTTTGATACGAGCGATCGGCAAAAGTGGCGTCAAGATCATTTCTGTTTGATTTTTTCCTGAATACGGAATTTCCGGGTTCATTAAATTAGGCGAACTTTACCGATGACATGATGTGGTGGATTGTCAAGATCCCACTGATGCGTATGAAGGTCATGGAGGCCGATTACGCGATAAACGGGTCAACGGAGTGACACAAATGGGCTGGTTTCTTTCGAAGCAAGCGGACGACAGGAAGGTTAAGTGCGATCAACTCCGTCCGCTACGAAACTCCGAAATTAATGAGATAATTCGCTTTGAGGATCGACTCGTTCTCGGGTCGTTGTCCCCTCTTCCGGCTCTCCCGGGCTACTCTGATCCATCGGGCGGCGCCGCAGACAGTTCTTCCGGACTGTCTGGGACGTCCAGCAGCGCCGGGAGTTCTTTGGAATACACCCCCACAGCATCTTCGGCAACAAGTTCGCCGTCACAGGGGGCTGTCCCGGAAGAGACTCCCGTTGATGATGGGGTTGAACAGTTGTCCGGCCAGGCCCCCGGGAAGACCGTGATGGGATCTGTCTGGGACCAGCCCGATAGTCCCGATTCCGAACACGGTTCGTTTGCGGAAACCCTGACCAGTTCCAGCGGAGCAACTTCGCTGGAAGAGTCATTAGAAACGTTCCCTGCGGGACCACAATTGAGTCTCGAGACTGACCAGCAGGATCATGAGGCTCCCCCCGTCGATGACGGCACTGGCGATGCAATCCTGTCCTCACTTCAGAATCAGAATCCGGGGACGCTGGTCGATCCGCAATATATCCAGAACGGATACTACAGCCCGTCCGGAACGATTCCGTGGTTCGATGACATGTCTGAACCGGTTGTGATTCGGTACGACTTCCGGGATCAGAACGGGGTCACAAACGAACTCACCGAAGAGCAGATTGCCGTTGTTGAGCAGGCCCTGCAGGCATGGACCGAAGCGACTGAAGGCCGGATTACCTGGATTCGGGACACCACTGCGGACGACTCCAATGTGGTGAACATCGGATTAGGAAGTCTGGCAGCAGTCGGTCTGACAAGCAGTCAAGGTGGGACGCTTGGGGCCAGCGGGACCGCGCTGACTGTGGTCGATGGTGCTAAGACTGTGATGGGAACCATCTGGTTGGACCACAGCGAGACATGGGAAAATCAGATCGGGAACGGAGATGTTGAGGGGACAGTCGATCTCTTTACCGCTGCGGCCCATGAAGCCGGCCACATCATCGGACTTTCGGATAGTCGTGCCGATCCCGATGGTCTGATGTATTCTGGATACAGTGGAGAAAAGACAGCCGAGGATGTGGTCCGGGCCTACAAAAATGCCCTCTTCTTCCCGATGACTGAAGCAACGGAAGAGGGGCTCACCGGACTGGCGCTGCACAGCCTGACTACCGATGCCAATCAACTCTCCCAGACCGAAGTGTTGCAATTACTTGATCGGGCATCGGCAGCGTCCGCTTCCAATGACGCGATCATTGCGATCGTTGATCGAAACGGGACGATTCTGGGAGTCCGCGTTGAACAAGGAGTTCTCGATCAGTTTGCCGGGGACGATGCTGGGCTGATTTTTGCCATTGACGGAGCCGTCGCCAAGGCGCGAACTGCCGCATTTTTTGCCAACGATACCGCCCCACTGACATCGCGACTGGTTCAGTTCATCAGTCAGTCGACCATCACTCAACGTGAAGTCGAAGGGAACCCCAGCGCTTTGGAGGCAGATCCGACCAAACAGGGGCCGGGATACGTGGCTCCCATTGGACTGGGTGCCCACTTCCCTCCGGGCATTTTCCGCACACCGCCGGTCGACCTCTTCGGGATTGAACACACCAACCGGGACAACCGGATTAATGCCGGTCCGGATGGGCTTCTCGGAACAAAAGACGACATCGGACGCTTTAACATCGCTCCGGGGGATATCCCGCTGGATGACAATCCATTGGCGATTCCCGGATCTCAGAAGAATATCGTCGCTCCACTTTCTTATGGAGCCATCAAGGACCCTGCAAACGCGGATAAATATGTCTCACGAGGAGTGGCGACTCTTCCCGGGGGTGTTCCCATATTCCGCGATACGGATGATAACGGGACCTTCGACAAACTGATCGGAGGAATCGGTGTCTTCTTCCCGGGTGAAGATGGCTACGCGACCCATGAACAGGGGTTTGTCCCCGGAGTGGGACAGACTTCGGTCGAACGGGTGAATGCCAGCCGGGCGCTGGAAGCGGAGTACATTGCCTTTGCTGCACTGGGAGGGAGTCCGGGAGCGGTCAGGGCAGGAGCGAATGGGGCTGTTATCGGTGACATCGCGGGAATTCCTCCTGTGGATGATATCGGGCTTCCCTTTGGGAATCTGACACTTGTCGGGATCGCTCTTCCGGTCTTTGGCGACATCGCCGGGGTGCAGGGAGTCAGGAATCTACTCAGGTTTGCCCGCGAGAATCTGACGGAAGGAACTCCCAGCGGTGCGAATGAGACTATTCCGGGGGGAAGCGATGGCTATGAGGTCCCCTCTGGCCATCTGGTAACTCCCAAAGACTCCGCCATTGCGAATGGGCTGACCAAAGAGGATGTGACCCAGATCATCGAGGCTGCAGTTGACGCAGCGAATGTCACTCGGGCAGCGATTCGTCTCCAGGAAAATGGTCAGCCGGGGGCAACCGCCCGGATGGTCATTGCGATCACCGATACGAATGGGGAGGTTCTGGGGCTGTATCGAATGGAGGACGCAACCGTCTTCTCCATCGATGTCGCGGTTGCAAAGGCACGCAACGTCTCCTACTACGCGGATGCATCGGCACTGCAACCTCAGGACCAGGTCCCGGGGATTGATCCGGGAACGGCCTTCTCAAACCGAACCTTCCGATTCCTCGCCGAACCCCGGTTCCCGGATGGGGTGGATGGCTCGCAGCCTCCAGTGTTCTCCATTCTGCGGGATGCTGCCGCTGCCAACATTGATCCGATGACCGGGGAAAACCTCGGACTTCCGGCAGACAAGGCGGTTTTCCAGAGTGTTTACGGATATGACTCCTTTAATCCCGGGACGAACTTCCGCGATCCGGACAATAAAGAAAATCAGAACGGGATCATTTTCTTCCCCGGAAGTACACCACTGTACAAGGATGGGGTACTGGTCGGCGGGCTGGGGGTCAGCGGTGATGGCGTCGATCAGGACGACATTGTGACGTTCCTGGCAGCACAGGGATTTCTGCCGACCGGAGTGACGACGAAAGCCGATGAAACGTTTGTTGATGGCGTTCGTCTCCCCTTCCAGAAATTTAACCGGACTCCATTTGCCATTGGACCTCTGGCAGTGACAGATCCATATCAACCACCTGCGTAGTGCAACGATTCGGAACCTGAACTGAATGTAAATGATTTTGGGGTCAATTCAGTCAAGCACAATACCTCAGTGAGGATTCCGTCCAATCAATCTGTGGGGGCAAACATGAATACGGGCTGGAAGAGAGTGTTTTGCCTGTTGGGCATACTGTTAGGAAACGCCGTGATTGGGCACGCGGGAAATCCCGACTGTACGACGCTCGAAAATCCTTTTCAGCGGGCCGGGAATCCACAATGCACTGCCCCGTGGGCTCGAGGACCGAATGGCCAGCGCCAGGTCGGGTACTATGTGGGAGGAGGAGCCCGTTTTCGTCATGGCTCCCCTCGGTATTGCAATGAAGGGGTCTGGGGAGTGGATGCACAACCCATTGTCCCCGGCCTGCATTTTGCGACTGTCCTGCACTGGTGGCATGGTCAGAAATACCAGGGAGGTGCTGGTTCATACGAACCGGACCATAAGAATCGTCCCTTTGAAAATCACCGGGAAACGCGTGCTCTTTCGCGCGGTTTGTCTCAGGAATGACACCGATGTTCGATCTCCCAAAGTCCACTTTGTTTCCGCAACTTGACGGATTGCGGTAACATCGTGATCCTGCGGCTCGTGTCTGTTGTTGCCGAATTGGCGTCTTCTGATGCGAATCGACGTTCTGGTATGCTGCCGGAGTGGGAGAAACAATCAATCGCCAAACGAACGAAGTTGGCGAGTGTCATAGAGGATGAGACATGTCTTCAATGGAGTCCAGGCCGACATTTGCCGTAAAGAAATTCGGAAATGAACCTGTGACGGATTTCAGTCGTCGCGAAAATCGCGATGCCATGGAACGGGCACTACACGACGTTCAGTCCCAGTTCGGCCAGGACTTTGCTGCGGTCATCAATGGGAAAGCGATGACCGGTCGGGCGACGCTTGTTGCAAAGAATCCATCGAAGAAGTCGCAGATCCTCGGAACCGTTTGTGCTGCCACTGTCGATCTGGCCAATCAGGCGGTTGAATCGGCCCGATCTGCGTTCAGCCGCTGGCGGAAAGTCCCTGTTTCACACCGCGCGGAATATCTGGAGTTAATGGCCGCAGAGATCCGCAATCGCCGTTTTGAACTGGCGGCATGGATGGTTTACGAATGCGGCAAGCCATGGAAGGAGGCGGATTGCGATGTCTCCATGGCAATCGACTTCTGCAATTATTACGCGATGTCCATGCGCGAACTGGACGCTGTTCTGCAGTGCAACTATTCCGGTGAAGAGAATTTGTATGAGTATCGGGGACGCGGTGTCGCCGTTGTGATTACCCCGTGGAATTCTCCTCTGGCCATCCTGACCGGGCTGGTGGCGGCCGCTTTGGTCACCGGCAATACCGTTGTGATGAAGCCGGCCGAACAGGCATCCATTATTGCTTCTCGCCTGATGCAGGTGATCAAGGATGCGGGAATTCCGGCCGGAGTCGTGAACTATCTTCCCGGGGTCGGAAAAGAGATCGGTCCTACGCTGGTTTCGCACCCTGATGTCGACATCGTTGCCTTTACCGGGTCAAACGAAGTGGGACTTGAGGTCAATCGGCTGGCTGCACAGCCCGCTGCCAATCAGGTCAGTATCAAGAGCGTCATTCTCGACCTTGGCGGGACCAATGCCATTATCGTCGATAGCGATGCGGATATGGACGATGCGGTGATGGGAATCATTCGAAGTGCGTTTGATGATGCAGGCCAGAAATGCACCGCCTGCACGCGGGCTGTGATTCTCAGCGATGTGTACGACATCTTTACCGAGCGCCTGATGGCTGCGTGCCAGAGCCTCGTTGTCGGTCCAGCGGAGAATCCGGGGGTCGATATGGGCCCCGTCATCGATGAAGAGGCCTACAACCGATTGCAGGACTACATTGCACTGGGGCACGAAGAGTCATCGGCTCTCGTTGCTGCCGATGTCGGTAAACTCGCGAAAGAGGGGTACTTCATCGGGCCGCATGTCTTTGCCAACGTCGATCCCGATTCCCGTCTGGCGCAGGCTGAGATTTTTGGACCGATTCTTTGTGTGATTAAGGCCCGCAATCTGGATCATGCGATTCAGATTGCCAATGGAACTCCGTCGGCTCTGGTGAGTGGCATTTACAGCCGAAGCCCGAAGAACCTCCTGCGGGCTCGTGAGGAGTTACAGGCCGGCAACATTTACCTGAACCGCGAAATGACGGGTGCCATCGTCCAGCGACACCCATTCGGGGGATACAAGATGTCCGGCATTGGAACCAAGGCGGGTGGACCGGACTATTTGTTGCAATTCATGATTCCGGTAACAGTTTGTGAAAACACCGTCCGTCGTGGGTTTGCGCCGCCGGTCGATCAGCCCTGATGCAACCTGTGCAGTTCAGGACTCTCCGCCAATGACTCGGCAAAGTTTTCGCCGTCGCGAGCCGATTGGGGTTATAAGATTCCGAAAAATTCCAACTGATGTGATCAACGGAGAAGAGGTCTCTCGGGTTTCGAGGGATTGATTCTTGTGCCTGTTCATAAGTGCAGGTGGACGGATTCACCGCAGTACAGGCAAGCGAGAAGAGGGCAATCGAGGTATTCGGCCAGGGAGGGAACGCCGATGGTCATGATTGCGGAGACTGCAACCAAACGTCACACCGTCCCAATTCTGGAGAGAGTGGCGAGGTCCATTGCTCTCCCTGTTAGAGGACTCTATCCCGGAACGCTTCGTGAATCTCATGACAAAGCGCCGATGAAAGCCCGCCGAAGAGGGAATCGCAAGGAACGAGGCCTTTCCTTTGCCGTTCGCCCGGAAGATGAGTTTGCCAACTTCCTGACGCATGGACTGGGGTTCGTTCTGAGCGTTCTCGGGGCGATCGTCCTGATGAAGGTCGTCCTGACTCATGGGGACTTCTGGACGATTGTCGGTTGTGGCTCCTATTGTGCGTCTCTGGTCGCTTTGTATGCCGCCTCGACCCTGTCTCACGCGTTTTATGATGTCTACCGGCGGCACTTCTATCGGAAGATTGACCAGATCTGCATCTTCTTTCTGATTGCGGGATCGTACACCCCGTTTGGAGTCGTCTACCTGAATCACGGCTACTGGCCGATTTTGACAGTGACGATGTGGACACTCGCACTGTTGGGGGCGGCGTCCATCCTCAGCCACGGATTTCTCACTGCCGGAGCACAGAAAATTTATCTGCTTCTGGGGTGGCTCCCCTCTTTCTCGCTGATGTCAATTATTCAGCAGGCTCCGACGGAACTCATCTTCTGGCTGGTTCTGGGAGGACTGTCTTACACACTTGGGACCATTTTCCTGTATCAGGATCATCGAGTCCGCTATTTCCACGCGATGTGGCACACGTTGGTCATCGCAGGAAGTATCTGCCAGTACATTGCGATCCTGATTCTGGTCACGACATAGACCGAAGACCCGCCGTCAGGTGTCATCTGGGAAACAGAAGGTCATTTCCCGGATGCCGACAAGCTCCGTGGCTCGACCGGAACGACTGCCGGAGGAGCCCATTTCCCGCTGAGAACTTCGTCCCGGGGAAGATAC
The DNA here is from genome assembly GCA_938015865.1 of uncultured Planctomicrobium sp. Taxonomy (GTDB): domain Bacteria; phylum Planctomycetota; class Planctomycetia; order Planctomycetales; family Planctomycetaceae; genus Planctomicrobium. Next base: position 9,801 of record CALLWY010000003.1, on the reverse strand, counting down.
AACCGCATAACGACATAGATTGGGCCATCTGGTGCTGGAAGCCAGTTCGATTCTTTCTCGGGGCCGGGGGAATCCTTCTGAAGATAAAGTGACAGCGAGCCATCGGCGTTGTACTTCATATTCGGAAGCATGGACGTATTGATCAGATACCGGTCGATCGGATTCCTGACCAGGAGCTGGGTTCGGGCATCGTACATGGTGACCGACCAGAACGCTTTGACCGGAGGGAGTGCTCCGGGAGGAAAGGTGAGGGTGTAGGCATGTTTGCTACAGTCTGGCAACTCTCCATTGGTTGCCTTCAATAGTAGCGGGTAAACTGCTTCCTCTGGATCATTGGCATAGATCCCCACCTTGGCCACAGCTGCCCGGAACAGCCAGTTTCCGTTATAGACGCTCCTGTCTCCAATTCCCGACGTGGCAACCCGCCATCCATTTTCGTGTCGGCCGAATTTTTCGACCTGTTCTTCGATCTTCTGCATCCCGCTTTTCAGACCAGCAAGCAGCTCCACCTTCTGAAGCGGAGTCAGATGGTCCATCGAAAAGGGTTTCCCTGCTTCGATCCCGATACGGGCAAACCGTTCCCGTAACGGTTTCTCTACTTCTGCAGGGCCGACCGGCGGACAGAACTGAAGTACAAAGCTCAGATAATGAAAGGGATTGTTTCTGGCCAGTTCCTTGGTAATCGTTGGCCATTGAATCCGGGGAGCCGGGGGTGGAGGGGGCTCGTTCAGAAATTCCGACAGGGTCTGGACACGATAGCCCGACTGAACAGCCTTCACGTTTTCCAGATCATCGGGGTGAAAGAGCTGTGTTCGGAAGATCGCCAGAGCAAACTCTGTTTCGCTTCGGAAGACCTTGGAAATACCTTCGGGAACGTCTCCATCCCAGTACGGGCCAACGATGAGGAAATTGCCGGCGCGATTTCCCGTTGTGCGTGTTCCAACGTAACCGAAGTTGAAGGTGTACCAGTCGACTAGCTGAACGGAAAAATAACGCCCCGGTTCGACGTCAGGGACAGAAAAAACAACCGGCTCCGCCCGGAGATCTGCACAGAAGAACGAGTAAGGTGTATCACTGTTGGGTGTGACGACCCGCGTGTCTTCGGGTGTGAAGACACGCGCGACATTCTCGATTCTGTTGAGCGGAACGTCCCCCCCTGATGCCCTTCGGTCGCGGAAGGACTCATTCATGATGGTGTAGTTCGCAATCAACGGATAACCGTAGATGATTGCTTCTTCCGCGATCTTCCAGACCTCTCCGGGCGCTAGTGGTTTGGATGCGTGTGACACCCGGCACAGAAAGGGGAAGCAGAAGACCGCAAGGATCAGAGCGGTCCTTCGAACAAATGGGATCATTGCGAATTTTTTCTGAACATGAGGTCTGGCAGGACGGCCATCCGGAGTCTCCTTCACGGCAATATCCGCTCTCAGATGTCACAGGTCCTGACGGCCTGAACCAGTCCCGCCCATGGATCGCGGGTCGGGATGAATTCCTGCCCGACATAGCCAGTGTACCCGACATCCAGCAATGCCTTCATAACTGCGGGGTAGTTGATTTCCTGATTCTCGTCGATTTCCGCCCGCCCCGGATTTCCGGCGGTGTGGATATGACCTAACCAGTCCTTATGTTCGTGAATTCGCCGAATGACGTCTCCATCCATGATCTGGACATGGTAGATATCGAAGAGCAACTTCAAATGAGACGAACCGACCCGTTTCAGGATTTCGATACAGTAGTCGCAGTGATCTCCCTGATATCCGGGATGACCTTTCATGGGGTGTGACGAATCCCGTGTATTCAACATCTCCAGACACAGGGTGACATCCTGTTTTTCCGCCTCACCGACAATCTTCTTGAGACCTTCAACGCAGTTGTCGGCCCCTTCTTCCTTGGAAAGTCCATTGGCCATGCCGGTAAAAGTGATGAGGCGTTTGACACCAAATTCGGCACACTGGGAAATCCGCTCGCGGAGAATGCTCAGGCACCGATCCCATTCATCCCTGTTATTGAATCCGGTTTGAAATCCATGGCTGCTGGCAATGGCGCAGGTCAAACCATGCTTTTTCAAGGTGGGCCAATGTTCAACATCGATCAGCTCGATGCTCGGAACGCCCAGGCGTTTGGCCACAATGCACATGTCGTCCACATTCTTCCATGTCGGAGCATAACACCAGTGGACAAGGGACTGCTGAATGCGACCATTTTTGGCAATCGGTTCCTCTTCAGCTGTGGCAGTGGATGCAGAGGACGATGGCCCCAGCGCAAGTGAGCCAAATCCCAGAGCGGAGGATTGCAACAATGTCCGGCGAGACAGAGAGGGATTCCAGTGTGCGTTTGATGAAGACATGTATGTCTCCTCGGAGGTTTTTAGGGCAGCTTGTGTCGATCGAGGGTCAACGACCTGGTCTTGAACACACCAGTTATCGCTGACGTCTAATTACGTTCTGGACATTTCGCGGGCAGCCTTGCTGTGAAATCAGGAATCGTGTGAATCCCTCAACAAGAGGCGGGCCTGCGAGATGAACTATGCTGGAACCTGGTCCGGGTCTCGTGGGAACGGGTTCCAACATTTGGGGGATGCGGTTCCATGCAATGGGATGCTTCCATGCAATGAGGCACACAGCCAAGGACCTGGCCCAGAAGTCCTCTCGAATGTGCGATCGAGGACAATGAGTCCCCGCGGTTTTCTGACCCAATTTAGGGGCTGCTGCCCTCCGGGGAAACTGAACAGGCAATGAACCTATCGCGTCGCAGCCGTAGCAGGGACTTGTGGAAGCGGATACAGATGTTCTGTCGCCAATTCTCGCTGATAAAAATCATCAACTTTCGATTGGGAAGAAACGTGATCACCCGGCGGAAGATCCTCCATCTCCAGGGGGAGTGAGCCCGCGATGTCAAGGAAATTCCGCAGCATCCGGTGCCCGTGACGCGTCAGAATCGATTCCGGGTGAAACTGCACCCCGTAGACAGGCCATTGGCGATGAGCGAGTGCCATAACGATGCCATCATGTGTTCGGGCGTGAATGTCAAGCGTGGCGGGGAGTGTTGCTTCGTCAATAACCAGTGAATGATACCGCGCGACTGGGAAGGGGGATTCGCATCCGGCAAACAGTCCCTTCCCGTCATGGGTGATCAACGAACATTCCCCATGCACCGGAACAGGAGCACGAACGACCGCTGCTCCCAGTGCGGCCCCAATCGCCTGATGCCCCAGACAGACTCCCAGGATAGGAATGGTTGGTCCCAGTTCACGAACCAGATCCATACAGATTCCCGCCTCGGTCGGGGTGCAGGGCCCGGGAGACAGAACAATGGCGGACGGATTCATCGTCCGCACATCGTCGACAGACAGTTCATCATTGCGGTGAACCCGAGTCTCGACTCCCAATTCCTGAAGATAACGCGACAGGTTGAACACAAAACTGTCGTAGTTATCAATTAAAAGGACGAACGGCGAAGTTGACATAAGAACGAATCATTCAGGGACGATGTGCCTCCGATAATTGGAATTGACCGGAGGCCACCCGGTCATTGAAGGCCTGACCCCTTCTGCCAGTAAAGACGGTTTCGAGTCAAAATGCCATCTCGCAGGGCACAGTTCAGGCAATAGACCTCATCCCCTTTCTGGACATAGATCTCGCCGTACATCAGTTGATGGTAGTAGTCCTGACCCGGATGTTTTGCGAAGCAATAAACCTTGTCCCAGCTTGTCAGAATGTGTGCTCTCCAGTTCTCTGCCTCTGGAGCGTAGAGTCGGACATCTCCGGGGAAACTCTCATTGGGAGTTTCAGAGTTGTCAGATCCGCCGGAAGCGGGAAATGGTGAATCTGTCATGACAGATCGCTGTGAAGATTTTGGTGCTTGATTGTTATTGAAGGATCGGGATTAACGTTCGGATGGCCCCTTGCCGTCGAAGTCGATCTTTCTGGCCTGCTGGGCGACCCGGTGAATTTCAAGTTGCTTTCGGTGAAGCCGGTTGAGTTCACGGGCCATCTGTGCCCGTGTGGCAGCCATGTCTCCGACGGCCAATAGTCCGGTCCAGAGGGCCAGTCCCATCACGATCGACCAGTAGACTGCGAACGTTCCGGGGGCATTCTGCCAGGGAATGAGGGAATCTCCGACCGGAATCATCAGGGCGATCAACACGATCATCCCCGCGATCTGAACCCGACGTCGAATCCGCCTCCGGAGAAAGGACCGCTCTTCATTGGTCAGAGCATTGTCCGCTTCAATCTTTGCCCGACGCTGCAGCCACAACATGACTCCCCCGATCAGCAGGAGGAAGCCCCCAAAGACGATGGCTGGCACTGGGTTGTTCATGCTTCCTCACACAAGCAGTTGTCTGCTTCAGATTCGAGATTATCCTGCGGGGCTTTGGTGGACTTCGCCGGATGGGACAGGGCTGTTCCTCTCTTCATTCTGCCGGATCATGGGTCACTTGGAAAGCGGGGAGCTGATCCGATTCAGTTTTCTCCCAGCGGGTCCGCTCCGACTGTGCCGACGAGCTGGGTCAGATAATCATTGCTGGAAACATGATCCAGCATTCTCCGGGCATAGGCCAGACGCGACTGAAGCTCTTCCTGAAATTCGGCCGGGACCTCACCCTGCTCTGACAATGTCTGTGAGACGGAATTCAAATGGCGGGTCCACAATTCAATTTCCCGCTTCTGCTTGGTGAGGAGTCGCTTGCGGTACCACTCGCTGGAGAGAAGCGATTCTCGGGTGAACATCTGCCGAATGGACGGGTCCCGTTCATCTTTCCCTTCGTAATGACCGTAGGCCATGATGTGCAAAAGTGCCTTGAGTGGTGGGCACGCTTGTTCAATCGATCCGTCTTCGAAATAGCGTTTCGCAACCCGCTCATAAGCTTCCATGATGTATCGGACACCATCAGCAAACGAAACGGGATCTTGAGTTTCTGGTTGGAGAATCCGCTGATCGAACACCGTAGCCGGATTGTCGAAGACCCGCCCGAGATAATGCTGAATAAAGCGTCGGGTGATTCGATAACCGAGACGGCGCGCGGGAATCACCGTTCCATCGTCAAGAGTGATATCCGGGACTGGTTCCATGAGCCCGTTCTGAATCAGAAATTCTGGGCTCCGCTCACTGGCTCGCAACCGGCACCAGATTTCCGGAATCAGCAATGAGATGTCGTGATCAAAGCGGGCTTCGGGACCGATATGCCCTGCTGCGGTTGAGAAACCGGGAATCCCCGTCAGGATCATGCTCACCAGTGCCGTATTCAAATCGGCAGTCGGAATGAGTGCGTTGAACGGGCCTTTGGTTAATGCCCCTTCGCTTCCCGCTGCTGTTGTGGAAGGACTCTTGCCCGTCAGCGAGCAGATGTAGTCCATGAACAGTTCGGGAAGTTCCTGGTAATGAATCGGGTTGTAGACCGCGAGGCTTCGAATCCCCTTTGAAGGTTCGGGAGGATTATTCCGACGCCCAGAGAGAATCGAGTTGACCGGGATGGGGACTGGCTGATTGGCGGGAATGCGTCGAAACAGACGGATTCCCATCTCCGCGACATATTTATGGATCGGATTCACCATGTCGGGGCGATCCTGCAAGTAGCGCGGATTCTTGCTTGGCGCTCCACCGACCCGGCGCGGGTTGTCCGAACAGACAATGTATCCGCTGTCTGCCTTCTTCACCGAGCGAAGCAGCTTCTTCATCGGAGCGGTAAAGGCGTCGAAGTCGACCACCTTTTCCAGCATCTCATCGACCTGCGTTTTTTCCAGCGGTTCAAAGTTCGAGATAAAGTTGACCCCTTCCCGGGCCAGATCCGCTTCTGCCTGTTTATCAAACCCACGATGAATGGCGTCGTCTGGCCGCTGAAACAACCGGTACTCACAGTTCTCTGCGAATTTGACGGAGAGCCCGGGGTCCGCCAGCATCTCTTCGGAGAGGCCTGAGATGGCGGACTTGGGAACAACTGTTGATGCAGTAATGTCGTCTTCTGTCTGGACCTTGAACGCCGCTGCGAAATCCTGACGGACCTTGAACAGTCGCCACTGCTGCTGTTTTTCATACCCGACCCGCAGGTAGGTCCCGACCAGTTTTCGGTTATCCAGCTTCAGTTCGTGGCCATCGCTCCCGTTGACAAAATCGACGGTGAAGTGGGATTCCCAGTCGTCTCCCCATTCCGGCTGCTGAAATCGCTTGATGGCAAAGACCAGCGCGTAGACATGGCTGGGAATGGTCGCGAGCCATTCGTTGTATTCCGGCCGGTAATCTTCGGAAGGGGTCAGCAATTTGATCACACTTCCCAGTGAACGCTTCGGGCTGAGGATGGGGCGACTTCCTCGCTCCTTGACGGCTTTCCACTCTTCGGAGCCTTCCGGCCAGCGATCACTGTAGTCACGCTTAAAGATCTCGCGAACCAGCTTCAGGTCTTCGTCGAAATCCGACACGAAGATCGAACCGTACTCCATGTAGTCGGTGATCGACTTGCTGATTTCACTCTTCCCCCCTCCCGAGACGGTGCAGGGTTTATGGCAGAAGATCCCCTCCCCGGCGGTTCCAATCAGCCGCCAGCTCGGGGCCTTCGGGTGTTTCTCCATATGGACCCGATACCCTGAGGGGCCCATATAAATTTGTCCGGGCAGGAGCGGGATTTCGACAGTCTTGTCTCCCCGCTTCCAGGTGATGTTCTGAGAACGCAGATCAGCAAGGGCATCTTCGGGGATGTAGTACAGCTCCGGGAAACGCTTGTCGATTCCGTATCCCTCTTCCTGGAAGTCGATCCACTCCCCATATTCGCGACGAATATCTTCGATCGTCGCCCCGTTGTACTGGCGGCTTCGGAACTGGAAGCTTTCCCCCAGACTCCAGCTGGGAGCGACGAAGGCTCCCCCGGCATGCTCCTCTTCCGCACCCCCAAGCAGGTTGGCGGCGTAGCTGATCTGGGTTTTGACTTCCTTCTTGCAATAGCCGTAATAGTTGTCCGCGATGATGGTGACGATCACTCCGTCCATGGTTCGACAGGTCACCTTGAAGGCTTCGCCGTTGTTGTAGCGTTCGTCTTCGGACTCCCAGCACATCTTGTCCTGTTTCTGGCGCTCCGTTGCCTGACTGATATGCGGAAGCCCCAGTTCTTTCTTGGTCAACTGCAACACATGCGGGGCGAGAATGACACAGCCGGTATGGCCGGACCAGTGCTCGACATCGAGTGCAGCATCGTTTGCCGGGATAAAAGGATCACCGGCGTTGCCGAAAATCGATTCCACGAAGTCGAGATTGCTGACGAGCGATCCGGGAGCAAAGAACCGGACCTCCATTGTTCGTGCCGGACTCCATCCGGGAACCTCCGGAGTCACCAGCGGGCGGAGTAACAGGGAGACCCATGTCTTCCCCGGATTGGGTAGTGTGCTGGTGAATGGCAGAATGAGCAGGTTTTCGGGGGGATTGATTGCTCGCTCGAGCAGCTTCATGAACGTGACTCGAGGAACGGCCCGTTTGTCACCGGGGATGGGAAGTCCCCCTTCAACGATGTGAAACGTTCCTTCGGTTGTCCGGCGGTCGGCACGTGGGTTGTGCAGGACGCCATTGCGGACGCGATAAGAGTGCACATATTCCGAGACGAAGACGTCGCTGTCTGCAGGGAGCGAGAGTTCGCGGGCAATTCCGTGGCGATCCAGAATCAGAGATGGCCCCGGAAGCCGGAACGGCGTTTTCAGGTTCAGATCCTGAAAATGGTTGTTAATGAAGTTCTCAATTCGGGTATCGACCGGGCAGTGCTGTTTTGACTCCAGCAAGCGGGACTTCTCACGAAAATTCGCCAGGAGTCCGGAGGCAAGATTGACCAGCTCTGATCCCCCGGCGCTGGGAGCGATTGGAAGCCCATTAGCAGCGAGCTTCAGATTGACATATCGAAGCAACTCGGCCTGACGACGTTCACGAGCATCAGCAGATTCAGATGCATAAAAGCCCAGAGAAAACTGTGGATCCATTGTGTTGATTTCTAGAAGGCAGTTGCTGAAGACGCTCCCCAAATCATCCGGGATGATACCCGTTCAATGCGCGTGATTCGAGGGCCGGAATTTTGAATCCGGCAAATTCAGACCAACTTCAACTCATCAACACCCGCTCACTCAATCTGTCGCGGAGCGAACGAGGCTGTACAGGGATGTTTGCGCAAGAGGATCTATTCAGAGAGGTTATTTCTGCCTCCCCAGCCTATTCTGACGGCAATCTGAATCGATGGCTCAAACCTTGCCGGTCACGTCAGCGGAGCGGAAATTTCCAGAAGATCGACTGCAGGGAGGCGATTGCAGAATATCGTCGCCAGACGACCGTAAGTCACGCCATGCTCCGGCATATCGAGCAGCTGGGCCAGTTCCGGACTAGCAGAAATCTTCAGGATGGCACCTAGATCGATATGGCGGAGGACGTTGTGCATGATCAGGACACGTCCCAGTGGAATTTTTCCAGCAATGATTTCGTCCCGGACTGCTTTTGTAACGTACTCGAAATTGAATCGAACAATTCCAAACTGAACAGGTCGGCCATCATCTGATCTGGTGAGGATAATCTTTCGACAGTAGATCTCCCCTTCCTGCTGTTTGTCGATGACCTGAACGTTGACGGACGTCCCGTGGTATTGTTCCATCGTGACCGTCATGTGATGTTCATGAACCAGCATCGACCGATAGGGTTCGGGAGTTGTCGAAGCTGGAATATGTTCGGCCCGCTCGATCAGGGCTCCGGGAGGAGAAAACATTCCGGTCAGCTTCATCAACTCGTCGTGCGGATTCACAGAACATCGCCCTCGCTTGTCTTGAGATTGCTTCGGGTCTGGCGGGCATCCGCCGGAACTTGTGATTGCAATTTGCGAACCGAGTTTGAAGGTGATGAGATCACCTCCTGTTCCCAGAATACCGAAGCCTCCTTAAAGAAGTCCATTCTCACGCAGGGCCTTCCAGCATTCACTGAGTGGAAGGCCAATGACGTTGCTGGGGCTTCCTGAGATGGAGTCGACAAAAATTCCCCCCGCCCCCTGCAGACCATACCCTCCAGCCTTCCCGAGAGGTTCTCCGGTTTCGAGATACCAGTCCAACTCGTCCTGGGAAACCGTGCGGAATCGGATCTCTGTTTGCACCTGAGTCTCGCAGAGAAATTGATCGCCGGAACTCAGACAGATGCCGGTCACGACATAATGTGACCTGCCCGAGTAATACCGTTGAAACCAATTTCGGACAGTCTGCTTCCAGTGTCGGCCGTCTGGCTTTCCGAGCGCGACCAGTCTCCCATCCTCTTCAGAAGCGACGACGACGGTGTCTGCTGTCAGCACGGGAAGTGTTGCTTCGTCCGATGAAAGCTGTTGGCGAACCGATTCGTTTTTTGTACGTGCAATGGCCCCGAGTTGTTGAAGGATTTCCGCAAGGGAAGAACATTCGTCGAAGCCTGCTTCCCGATTATCAGCCGGAGGGCGAACCCGGATTCGGCTGGAATCAATCAGCAACCGGAGCAGCTCGATACGACGCGGAGATTGCGACCCCAGCACAACCGGAGTGGCAGACGAAAAGTGAGCGGATGGGGATTCAGTCAACATACAGAACAACACACGTGATGTTGTCTTTCGAGCCTCCTGCCTGAGCCGCTGCGACCAGTTTTTCTGCCGCAGTCTGCGGGCTGGGTTCGGTGGTCAGGGTCTCGATAATCAGGTTCGGCTCGGTGCCATCCGTAATGCCATCGGAGCAGAGCATGAAGATGTCGCCGGATTGTGGGGTGAGGCGGGTCGGTTCCGTTCCATTTCCACCATCTTTGGTCCCCAGATACCGATAGAGGACATTCTTG
>CALLWY010000002.1 GCA_938015865.1 uncultured Planctomicrobium sp. | reverse complement strand
CTGGCGGCCCGGACCGGAGCAGCGCGCATGGCGCGAGAACGGAACAGCACGCTTGGGAAAGAGGTCGGTTACCACGTCCGCTTCGATTCCCGCTTTCATGACCAGACCCGTGTTCTGGTGGTGACGGAAGGTGTTCTCCTCCGGCAGTTGCAGAACGATCCCTTTCTGGAAGGGGTCAGCGTCGTTCTCTTCGACGAATTTCATGAACGGAATCTCGCCAGCGATCTCGCGCTAGGGATGGTCCATCGCATTCAGCAGACGGTTCGCCCCGACCTGAAGATCGTCGTCATGTCGGCGACGCTCGATCCAGCCCCGATTGCGGAGTACCTGCATCACGCTGCCGTCGTCGAAAGTCTCGGGCGATCCTATCCCGTGGAGATCGAATATCTCCGGCATCGCGATCCCCGAAATGTTCTGGAACTGGCAGTGGAAGGGGTCCAGAAGATCGTTCATAAATCGGATGGGGATGTTCTGGTCTTTCTTCCCGGAGTCGGAGAGATCCACAAAGTCCAGCGGGAACTGGCTGACTTTGCTTCACGGGAAGGATTCCGCCTGCTTCCTCTCTATGGGGAACTTCCTACAGAGGCACAGGATGAAGTTCTTGCTCCAAGCGATCGCCGTAAAATTGTTCTCGCAACGAATGTGGCAGAGACTTCCATCACGATTGACGGGGTCACAGCGGTCGTGGATACCGGACTCGCCAAGGTCCTTCGATTCGATCCTGTCTCCGGACTGGACCGGCTGGAACTGGAGCCGATTTCGCAAGCCTCGGCTGACCAGCGTGCCGGACGTGCCGGACGAACCCGACCGGGGATTTGCTTACGGCTCTGGGATGAATCGTCACACCGCCTTCGCCCTGCACTGACCGAACCGGAGATTCGCCGCGTCGATCTTGCTGGCCCGGTGCTGGAACTGAAGAACTGGGGAGAGTCCGAAATTCTGGGCTTTCCGTGGTTTGAAGCCCCCCGGCCGGAAGCGGTGGCTCAGGCGATCCTGCTGCTTCAACGGCTCGGCGCCCTTGATCACAGCGAACAGATCACGCCTCTGGGCCGGGAGCTGGCAGCATTGCCTGTTCATCCCCGTATTGCGCGCATGCTTTTGGAAGGGAAAAAGCTCGGGCAGCCGCGACGGGCGGCATGGCTGGCGGCCATGCTGGAAGAGCGTGCCCCCTTCTTTCGGCATCGATCTGCACACTCCCGGGGAGGGCCGCCGCAGATCGTCGTCTCTCACCATTCGCAATCGGACACGCTCGACCGGCTGGCGGCACTCGAAGAAGCAGAAGAGTCCGGTCAGACTGAATTCCCTTGGGGGACATTGAACCGAGGGGCTGCCCGGCAGATCGCCCGGGTCCGTGATCAGCTGCTGAATTTGCTCAGTGACACAACAACCGACTCTCCAGACTCATCAGACATTCCCCCCGAAGAAGCTCTAAGCCGTGCGCTCGTCGCTGCCTTTCCCGACCGGGTGGCCAAACGTCGGCAACCGGGAAGCGAAAAAGGGCTGATGCTCGGTGGACGCGGAGTCAAGCTGGCTCCGCAGTCATCCGTCCGACAGGGGGACCTGTTTCTCTGCATCGACGTCGATGCGGGCCAGACTGATGCCCTCGTCCGGCAAGCCTCACTGGTTCAGAAAGAGTGGCTTCCGGAGTCCTCCTTGAAGACCGTGACAGAACTTTTCTTTCATCCGACTCAAAAGCAGGTTATCGCCCGACAGCGGGAATACTTTGACGACCTGATCCTTTCCGAGTCCCCCGCATCCATTCCAGATGAAAACGAGGCGGCAGAACTGCTCTGTCAGGAAGCCCTGCGCAGCTGGGAACAGGTATTCCCCACCGAAAACGATTCTGTCAGGAACTACCTTCAGCGCTGGAAATCGCTTTCCGAATGGATGCCTGAACTCGAACTTCCCGAATTTAACGACGATCGGAAGCGGGAACTTCTCCGCGCAGTCTGCCAGCGAGCACGGTCCTTCGCCGATCTCAAGAAAGCAGACTGGCTCAGTTCCCTGCAACTCCTGATGACATGGTCCCAGCGAGAGACACTCGATCGCGAGGCTCCCACACACTGGCAGGTTCCCAGCGGAAGTCGTATTCCGCTTCAGTATGAAGCCGGACGCCCTCCTGTACTGGCGGTTCGAATTCAGGAAATCTTCGGAATGCGGGAGACTCCCCGGATCGCCGGAGGTCGAGTCCGGATCCTGCTGCATCTTCTGGCCCCCAACCGGCAGCCACAACAGGTGACCGATGATCTCGCGAGCTTTTGGGCCAACACCTATCCGACCGTTCGTAAGGAGTTGGCCCGGCGATATCCCCGGCATCCCTGGCCGGAAGATCCACTGACCGCACCTGCGATTCGAAAGTAGGTCGCAGGAAGGCTGTCTTTTCAGACTTCCCAGACTTGGCAACCGCTGGTGAGTGTCTCAATAAAACAGGCGGGGAGGAAGCAACTCGTCCCCGCCTGCGAACATTTCCAGTCCCGATTCAGGCTTTACTTTTTGAAGAATGCGGAACGGGGATCTCCTCCCGAGATCAGGTAGGCCATCAGATCCCTCAGCTCCTCAGGACTCAGTGGATCAACCAGTCCAACAGGCATCTGTGAAATCTGCGAAGGGCGAATTTCCTCAACATCGGTCTTCTTGATGATGCGAGGAGGCGCATCCGCATCCGAGGTGAAGATGTACAACTCGTCACCAATCTCGACCGCCCGTCCCTGGAGGACCTCTCCATCAGCCGTCGCGACTACGTGAGAGGCGTACTGATCGGAAATGACTTTGCTCGGTTCCAGAATCGAATCGAGCAGGTCCGGCAGCGGAAACTTCTTGCCTGCCGTCGAGAGATCAGGACCGATTGCGCCCCCTTCTCCGTTGAGTCGGTGACACTTCCCACAGGAGACTGCAAAGAACAGATTCCTTCCGCTGTCGAAATTCCGTCCTTTCAGTTTTCCGTCAATTTCTTTCAAAGCGTCTTCACGGGTCCATTTTCTCCCGGGACCTTTCGGTGGAGTGGTCGCTGGAGGGGGAGCCAGCAGGGAGACGCTCAACAGTTCTCCGAGTGCAACCTGATCTGACGGGGGGCAATTGAGAATCGCATCATCGCGGAACTGCGACAGGAACTTCCCAAAGCTGTTCCCGCCCGGAAACTTCGATGCATCCACCCAGAACTGGAAGTACTTTTTGCGGTCCTCCAGCGTCCATCCATCTTTCTGGTTTCGCAATACGAACGCCAGATGGATCGCCCGGGCAGGGGGAGTCTTCTCAAGCAGTTTTCCAACCGTCCCCCCGTATCGGTCGCTTCGCGTCACGAGGTACCCCCAGTCGGGGATCGGTTCCGGCCCCAAATTCTCCATCAGTGCAATGGTCCGGCTGACCACCTCGGGAGCATTCAGGTAGACAAGCAACTGAACCAGTTCCGCATTGAGGTCAAAAACCTTCGCTGGATAAAGTGGGCTGAGTTTCTCGATAGAGGCCTGTCGCTGCTCTTCATTGGGAGCCCCCAGCCGAATGAAGGCCAGTTCATAGGCCCGCAGCCACGCCAGCTGAGCCTGTTCGTCCAGTTGTTCGAAATTGATTCTGTTGAGCCCTTTCAGGACCCCATCCAGATCCTCAGGTTTCCCCTGCCGTGCCAGTGCAATGAGTGCAACAATGGCACCACGTGGGTTCAACCCCGTTCCGGAGAGTGCCCGAGCCCGCCATTGATCGACCGGCTGAGATTCCAGTGCGATTCGGGCGGCGTACCGAATGAACCGATCTTCATGCCCAAGGTGGGCAAAAACAAAATCCAGATCGGCACCGACCTTGCCATGATATGCTTCCAGCTTGTGCCGAAGTGCCCGTGAATCCACTCCGTCGGCATCATGTGCATTGACGGGATCGGTTGGCTCATTTCCTGTATAGCGGACCCGATACAGCGCTGATTTTGTCCCGCGTCCTCCCGCTGCGAAGCAAAAGCTTCCATCTTTTGCGATGACCCCATCCGTCACCTGCATTGGATCTCCAACAAGGAAGTCCTCCTTAACGCCGGAATAGGTGGACCCGTCTGGAGTGAGATGGACGGCGTAGATCGTGCTGTAAGTCCAGTCCAGCAGGAACAGGGCCTTCTGATACTTTGCGGGGAATTTAGCCCCGTATCCAAAGAGAACCCCCACCGGAGACCCCGGACCGATATCCACCACCGCCGGGAGTGAATCCTCGTAATAGCTGGGCCATTTGCCAGTCCCGCTACGCCATCCGAATTCACTACCGCTCGTCGCGTGATTCACTCGAGTTGGCCGGTACCACGGGGCCCCGAGATCCCATTCCATATCGGCGTCATAAGTGAACAGCTCGCCGTCCGCGTTGAAGACGATGTCATACGGATTCCGGTATCCCATGCTGATGACTTCGCGCTCTTTTGCATCGGGATCGATCTTCAGAATCCATCCCCCCGGGGCGAGAATCCCCGCAGCATGACCATTGGCATCCCAACGTCGCGGAAGCAGGTGATCTTCTCCCCAGTTCATCGGGATGCGGCTCCCGGTGATTCCGTCGGGGAGCTTCGTATGGTTTCCGGCAACGACGTACAGCGATTTTCCATCCGGGGCGAGAATCACAGCGTGCGGACCGTGTTCTCCCCCTCCCGGCAGAGGCATCAGATGTTCAGAAGTGTCAACCAGTCCGTCCCCATCGGTATCCCTGACCCGATGCAGCCCGGACTTCGACCCGCCATTGATCATGACGTAGAGGGAATCAAACGCCCAGCACAGCCCCTGAGCCCCGCTCAATTTCACATTCAGCCGTTCGACTTTCGTCGGCTGACCATCCTTCGCAGGATGAATCAGGAAGAGCCCTTCTCCCCCCTGAGCGGAGGCGATCAGTCGGCCTTTGTCATCTTCGGTCAGCGAAACCCATGATCCCATGGATCGGGGAACGTCGAAGAGGACTTCAACTACAAAGCCTTCCCGCGGGGCCACATTGGGAGCAACCACAGGCTGAAAGACATTACTTTCAGTGCCGGAGAGCTCTTCGGCGAAAACGGTCGCCGTGACTTCCCTGGTCCACGGCAGCCCCTTTCCCCCCACTGGTCCGGCAACTTTCACATTGCTCCAGGAGGAGGCATCGAAATCAGGACGCTGCCAGTTCTCTGTTTTCTTATCTGTCACTTTCCAGCTGGCATCGGTCGGAATATCAATCACGGTCCCATCCGACTTCACCAGTCGCAGGCAAGCCAGCAAGGCCCCGACACCATCATCATTGACGGCCTCGACCGCAATGACGTTCTCTCCCTTTCTGATGACCTTGAGAACATCTGAACTGGGAAGTTCCTGCCAGTTATCCCCCTTCAAAACCTGTTCGCCATTGATCCAGATGATCACATGATTGTCAGCAGTCCCGACTAACCGGGCGGACTTCAAATCCTCATCAATCGAGAACGTCTTTCGAAACCAGAGCTTTCCGGGACCAGACTGCCCCTCTTTCCAGATCCATTGTGTGTTCTCATTCGCACTCAACGTTCCTGCAGAACAGACCAATGTGCAAACGAGAGCTGCGATGGCAATCAGAGCTCTTGGAATCCAGTTCATCATGATGGCTTTCAATCTGGGAACAGCAACGCCCGTGTCCACAAGGCTCGGAGAAGGTTGTTCACCTCGAAGGGGGCTATGCTCGGACTTTCGACGCAGGAAGAAATGGTCCCGCCTGAGCAGCAATCGCCGATGGAAATCCGATGACAAATCGACCGGCTCGCCCCCAATTTCTTTCTGTGTCCCTGCAACCTGGCGACATCACCAGGCGCAAGAGGATTCATGTATAATGAATGAAGCTGTTTCGATCCATCAACAGATCGTCTTCAATTGATTTTCCCTCAACTGCCACATTGCAACGTCTGCGAATATCGTCTCTTAGGGGCCATCTATCATTTCGCTGATCGGCAGAATGCGCCGGTTCAATTCGTGGCCCACGTACCCCAATTGCAACACAACCCCCATTGCGATAGCACCTTACAACATCATGAAAGCCAGTATAAAAGACCGGATGTCCCATCTTGAAAAACTCGGCTGACATCGGTTTGAAAATTCCGCTATACCCCCAGCCAGCGGGTCGATCATATCGGCGATCGACCGCAGATCAGCTTTCCTAAGATCTGTTCGTTCGCAGCCCTCACTTTCACAGGCAAGGATGCCACTCATGACAAAGCCAGCCCCTGCTCACGATGAGCTGCAGATCGTCATTTCCCGAATCAAGGCCGGCCTCTTTATGACCACGGTCGGTGGCCTCCTTGTGCTGACACTCGCCAGCACCTTGGGTGAAGATGCCATGCGAACAATCGTGCTGAGCATCCTGACGATCGTCTTTGTGATTGGCGGAGGGCTGATGGGACTGGTCATGATGCACCATGTCGGACAAACCCACCTTCCCGAAGATGCTGAAGAAGGGGAAACAGCCACCCCTTATGCAGGGTCAGAAGTCGAAGCATTGAAGTCGCGACGGGCGCGCGGGTTCCTAGGCCTGTTTTCCCAGCAATACAGGGAGGACCTCGCCGGGATCTCCACTCAGCCCAATTCTTCCGATGATCTTCGCCGGACAGCCTGATCCAGAAACGGCGATCCGCAACACGAATAATTGATCATCGGCCCCGGGCTCATAGAAACTCCGCGATGACAGTGTCTGCGATAAAGCGACCTGCCAAAGTCAACCGGGTCCAGGGCCCGATCTCTTCAATGAGCCCATTTTGAAGCAACTCTTCATAGGCCGTCGGAGCCAGTTCGCTCATCGAAATTCCATTGCGGCGCTGATATTCATCGCGATCGATCCCGTCGATCTGCCGCAAGCCGAGCATAACTGCTTCGCGTCGACGTAAGTCAGGTTCAAACGGCTCTCTCTCCTGAACCGGAGACTGACCGTTCTGGAGCCGCCTGATCCACGTCGTCACGCTCCGGTGATTGGACGTTCGCGTCCCATTGATGAAAGCGGCAGCCCCCGGTCCAAACCCATAAAAGCTCTTCCCTTGCCAATAAATGCGATTGTGGCGGCTCTCCCAGCCCGGCCGGGCAAAGTTGGAAAGCTCATATTGCAGATATCCCGATGCTGGTAACAACTCCATTGCCAGAGCGTACTGATTCCGCTCGAGTTCTTCCGGAGCCTGCTGCAGCTGATTCTTCTGCCGCCGCGTCCAGAACGCCGTCCCCTTCTCATAGGTCAGCCCATATGTCGAGATGTGGTACGGCTCCAATGCGATCGCAGCCATCAAATCGGCGCGCCATTCCTCGAGAGTCTGACCGGGAACAGCAAAGATGAGGTCCAGCGAAATATTGTTGATCCCCACCCTTCGAAAAGAGTCGACAACCTGCTCAACAGTCCGGGACGTATGGCTGCGTTCCAGCGTTCGAAGATGCACATCATGAAATGACTGCACCCCCAGGCTGACTCGATTTACCCCGGCATCGCGCATCACAGACATTCGATCGACCGTCAGCTGTTCCGGGTTGCATTCAATCGAAAACTCGCCTCCCTCTTCCAGTGGTAACCACGTTCTCAGCACCGAAAACAGCCGCTCCAGCTCACTTGCAGACAGAAGGCTGGGGGTTCCTCCACCGATGAACAGGGTTTTCATTGGCTGCGGAACCGTGAGCTGCTGACGAATCTCCTTCTCGAGGCACTCCAGATAAGTTCCAATCAGGTCGTTACGCCCCGCGATGACAGTGAAGTCGCAATAGCCACACTTGTGCAGGCAGAAAGGGACGTGCAGATATGCGGACGTTGGCGGAGGAAATTCCATCTCAGAGACCACTCGCTGGCGTGAAAGTTTTGTCAGTCCGATGTGGCTCACACATTCTCAAGAGGGTCACAAAGACGTTCACCCCGCACAATTATGGTGTCACAGGATGAGGAAGGCGGTCTGTTCCAGTCACTTCGACGATTCGGGACTCATGACAACGTTCGTCCTCCTGCAACAGCAGCGGAGCCACGTAACGTTCCACGAATCGGGGAGCGGTGTATCCGAAGTGACCTGCCAGATTCCCGGTCCAGAAATACTCCCATCGATATGGAAGCTCCTGAAACTTGGCTGCTTCGATGGGGGACAACTCCTGCGGACCGAATCCAACCATCCCGGCACAAAGGGAATGATAGCCGTCCAGTGTGCCGGCAATTCCGGTCAACATCCCGAGAAACAGGAAATCGGCATAAGAAGTGATGTTCCAGATTTTGCGATCAACATGCTGGAGCGCCGGTCGACAGTCGTATTTCGGGGAGATTGCCGCTCCGAGCAAAACAGCCCCCGCGATCGTTCTCTTGTCTGGAAGAGATTCCAGCACCCGCAATGTCATCGCGCCTCCCCCGGAGTGCCCAATCAGGAAGACGGGCCGATTCGGGAATCGCTGCTGATAGGTGAGAATCTTCTCATGAAGGATACGAACTTGAGACTCATGAAGCCTGCGAGAGCGGAGATTGTAGAGCGCCAGTGGCCACCGAAGAGTCCAATCGTAGATCTCGATTGAGTACGGAACTCCAGCCCTCAACAATCCATTCCTGATCCGGCGATTCAGAAAACTGTACCCCTCGATCCCCGGCAGGATGATGACATATCCGCGCTGCTCGCGTTCCGGACTGGTGACAATACGACTGGCACGAGAAGTCGTTGCAGGAGTCTGCTTCTGTTCAATCCCGGCCATCTCACAATCTCACTTCACACCGCAATTATCAGCCAACCTGTTCGCGAGGACGAGTCCGCACATTTCCGTTGATGATCTCATCCTTTCAGATCGCAGACAGGCACTCGAAATCAAATTCCTCCGCCATCGGAGATGGAAATTGTACGACAATCGTCCTGAATCGGGTGATCACATCCATCACTCTTCCAGAAGAGGCGGTTCCCACCAGATTCGGTTCTGCACAGGCAAACCACCCAGTGTTTCCGGCGAAAGCAGAATCGCCTTCGGGCTGAGTGGCGATGCTGACGATATCCACCTCCCCTGAGAAGTGGCGATCCCTTCTGCGACATCTCTAACAGGAGAGGAGGTCATTTCATCACAAAAATGCCCATTCATCTCCGGGTGTGGCGAGTCTCTCTCAGATCGGGACGCCGGAAACCTGGTCTGCCAACACCGACTCCATTCCCAGGCAATCCGCCCCATCGTCCAGCGTGCATTGAGATCCTGAATCGCCCGGACCCGAATTCCATTTTGACTCTGGAAGATCATTGCATCAATGCCAACGGGCCCGAAATACCCCTCCTGCTGCACTTCAGCAACGGCCCTTGCCTGCAGAGAAATGAGCCTGTTTCCAAGCTCGTCTGAAAGTCCAGAAAGATCAAAAGCTGTTCCTGCGTAACCTCCATTCTCCCGTGAAAACAACCGGGTTAAACCAACCAGCTTCGGTTCTCCCTGACAGGGGATGTCCCACTGGCCCCCCACTTCCATCACCGGCGTCAATACGGGTTCAACATGCACTGGGCCGCGTGCAATCATCCGCTCGACAGTCACACGTGCCCTGTCCTGTAGAGGACCATCGCCACGAATCTGTCCACGCCCGGCCTGTCCGTGGTTCGGTTTGATGATCCATTTCTCTCCTTGCTGAATCAGGTTTTCAACAAGGGAAACAGCCTCTTCCAGGCTGGAAGCCACACCTTCTCCGGGAAGGAGGGCATCCATTCGTTGACTGAGTTCCGCACCAAATGCCCGGGAATTGACTCGCTGCACCGTCTCCTGATCAGGAGCATGCACCGGAATCCCGAGCGATTTCGCGAGGGCCCGAACTCTCGGTGTCCAGCCCCAGGGGACGAGTCGGGTCGCTTTTGATGTTGAAAGAGAAGCGGGGCTCAGCGCACGAACCCGGGGGCATCCCAGATCTCTGAAATGCCCCCAGTCAGTGGATTCAAATTCGATGGGACTGAGGATCTCATCTCCGTCATCCGCCACAGCCAGCCAGATCCACGCCAGTTCAGCCTCGAGCCGTGCCACCGGGCGGGACAAATTCTCGCTGCCTGCTAGTGACTGCTCAAAAGAAAAGTTTCCGACGAAAAGGCGGGTCACCAGTGATCAATCGACGAACTTGGCACTCGAGAGACGTGAAAGCCTCGCAATCTTTCAATCGCCTCATCACTTGAGAGGAGCGCGGACAGGAGCCTTGCGGATCGTTGGTTTGGGCTGATTGGCGAGTGAGGGATCATTGGCAATGCGTTCCGCAGCATCGGCCTGAGCCATGCTCACAATCTGAATCCCGGCCTGAATTTGCTGAGGAGTAAAGTAGACGTCCCCCGGAATCCGGACAGGACCATTGGCTTTCTGGGCCAGTTGCTCCCAGGTGAGCCCGTCCGTGATGTGCCACGTGGCTGCCTGAGCACTGCGCTGATCGAGCTTGCCTGTCCCAACCAGATTGATGAGAGACTGAAGGACAGGATCGTTGGTGTACTCTTCCACTCGAACAACTTGGAAGACAGCTCTAGGAGTTGGCTCTTTCAGACCGTGATTCAGGCAGACGGAAGTAAATGGAACACGGAGAGTCTTTTCAGCGGGAATGGAGAAAAACCCTCCCATTCCACCGCCCATGCCTCCCATACCTCCCATGCCGCCCATGCCTCCCATACCGCCGGTCATGCCTCCCATGCCGCCCATGCCTCCTCCCATGGACTGCATGCCTCCGCCCATTCCCATGCCGCCCATGCCTCCACCCATTCCCATGCCACCCATGCCGCTCCCCATTCCCATACCGCCCATACCACCGAACTGGGCGGAAACCGGGACTGCAGCAAAGCCAGCAGGAGCCTTCACGGTCAATGGCTCACTGGTCTTGTTCGAGATGAACAGGTGCCCCCCGGTGGAATTCCGGGCAACGAGCTTGACCTCGATCTCTCCCTGCTCCATCGCTTCGAACATGTCGACCTGCCGGGCAGAGGGGTCGAACTTCGTATTCGTCAACGGACGATCCGAATCCGCCAGAGCAACTGCTCCCTGCAACGTCAGAACGAGAGCCAGAGACATCAGGCTTTTGGAGATGGACGTCATGGAAAGCCTCATGGATGAGCCGATAGGCCAATAGGGGCGAACAGAGCCATGCAATGTGATGCCGAAGAGCAGGTCGAGGGAGTCAAAATCCTCCCGTCGTCCTGAACATCCTGACGACACAAGGCAAAGTCTCTTTCTGAAGAGGAAACGACAACTTGACGGCGCGACCGTTAGCTGTCAGAAACGTAATCGCAATCCCTGCCACGCCCGGAAATTTCGTCCAGACGTACTGTCTCCCTGAGAATTCCTTGATGTTATCGATCCGTTCTGGCCTCCCGCAATTGAAATGTCTGGCCAGAACAACGATTTCAGAAATCCCTGATCAGGGAATCTGATGCGATCCTCAGATCTGATACCCCCGGAGGGGCACCATTGCATCCGCCCGATCTGATGAATCTCCTAAAATCGGTACCACCAGTAAAGTAGTAACGCCCGAACACGTAACGGCGTCACCGCTTACTGACTCGCATGATTCCGACGAGATCAGGATTCCAAATGCCCTCTTATAAAACCCGACAGGAGTGATCTCACTCGTTGCCGGGCTCCTCGGGCATTCCCACTGTAATCTGCTGGATCGCAAAATCAGCAGCCTGTCCGAGATCTCCAGATTGTTCGAAGGCGATTTTCTGCAGTTGCGGAACCAGCGGCTCAGCCGCAGCCCCGATGCGTCCCACCAGCTCAATAATCGGGGTCAACACATCCGGGGACTCCTCTTGTGCCAGGATTTCCTTGAGCAAATCAAGCTGTGCACTCACATCAACTCCGGCCGCGTTCAAATTGACCGCAGCCAGCTGCCGGAGTTGAGGATCGTTCTCTTTCAGCAGCTGTACGAGGGTGGGGACAGCGTCGGACGCATGCTCCGGGAACTGCACCAGACAGGCAGCTGCGTTCGCCTGAACAAATCTCGAAGAATCCTGCAGGGCCGCTTTCAGTGCTGGAATCGCCTGAGCAGCATCGGCACCGAGAAGTGCGAGTGTTGTCCCCGCCAACTCGCGTTCCGGTTCTGTACCTTCAGTCAGTTTCTCGGCAAGGAGCGGAACGACGGACTCCCCCAGTGCCACGAGATCATCGTGGGCCTGATTCCAGTCCTCCATCGAGACTCCGGGAGAGACCAGCCTCTGAAACAGTTCCCGGCCGCGAGCGATTTCAGCAGATTGCATTTCCACTGGGGCCAGTACAGGAGGAGTACCAACAGACGTCAACCGGGCGGGGGCCGCACTACTCGCAGGCGCAGCATTTTCAACCTGTGCTCCTCCGACAGACCGGGATTCCGGGGAGGTCACTTCGGTGGCTCCCCCACATCCCATCAATCCAATCCCACAGGCGACACTCCACAGAAGTCTTCCGGTGACATTCCTCTTGATCATATCAGCGTTCCTGCAAGGGCTACCGGCAGAAACTGCCGTTCGGTCCATCGAATTCAGCCCATCAAGCGTCAATACCTGCCTTCGATATCGGCTATTCCGCACACCCTGCTGAATCCAGAGTGAACATCTCCACAAACGCCCGAAAATCTCTCAGGATGCCCAAAGGATCGTGGATTTTCAAAAGGGAGACTAACTCCGGCCCCCGGGGACTGGTAAACTTGTGAAAACAGCTCTGGCAAATCACATTTCGATCGAAGAAACCAGCAGCAATTGATCGTGAATCCGAACTACATCAGGACACCCCCGACTGGACCAGCTGACTGCCCAGAATGGGATGCCCCCTCTTGTGCGTTTCAGACCTCACGGAATCCATTGACCTGAGATGGGAAAGAGTGACAGAGTGATCAAACGGAGAGCGCAGTCTGGAAGTCTTCGATCGATCCATTCCTCTGTCGTCTGGATTGGAGCTTTCGTCGTTGCGATCTCGATGGCAGCGTCACAAGGACTAGCTGCCGACAATCCTCTGGATGCCGACACACTCGAGCCGGTCTGGACGACCGATGCAGAAGCAGTCCTCACTCAGATCCGTGCGACCGCCGAACTTCCGGGGGGAGACTCTGTCAAAGAACTGCTGGATGAGCCGGTCCTCCTGTGGGTCGAGCGCTGCCATATCGGGTCGGACAACTATTTCTCCAGCGAAGAGGTCCGGTATGCCGTCGTCCGGTTGATCGTCGCGAACAACACGTCGGACGAACTGGTGATCAAGCGGGAGAACATCGCCCTTCGTGCAGCAGGAAGGATGTACCCGGTCGGGGCCAATCAATCACTCCTCCGCACGATCCCTCTGCAGATCGACTGGCATGTCGACGGCCATATCCGGCATCAGTCGGAATTGCGAACCCCTCGCCAGATCAGCATTGCCCCACATCAGGCAGCGGCATTCTGGTGTGTCTTCGCTGGACTTCAGGGATTGCCCTCATTTCCGGAATACAAGATTTCTGTTCAGGCAGACTCCGGCCACTCAGCCATGCTCGATCTGACCGCTCAGCAGAACGCACGTCTGGGCCTGAGCGTTCAGCAAATTGGCCCACACAACGCACTGACCGTTCTGACCATTCATGGCCAGCTCAATCGTGCAAATGCTCCGCTGCTGGCGCGGGAGCTGACTCGCGCCACAGAGCGAGATGGGAAACGATTCCTGATCAATTGGGCTCCCAGTGCAAAGCCCAGTGATGAGTTCCTTCTGAACTGGCTCATGTCTGCGGCTCAACGGACAGAAGAACGAATCGGAATCGACCTCCACTTCCCACCGCTTCCTTCGGTCCGCAAGCTGGCACTGGCAGACCTGGCCCTCGAAAATCGGAAGATGGACGTCTGGGAAAGTGCGTCGCAGGGGGTCTTCAAAAGTTCGGATGTGGCTGCTGCATCGCTCCTGCAGGAGATTTACGAAAGAGTTGACCCACAGACCGCACTTCAGGAAATCCGCAACGGGCACCCCTGGTCAAGATCAGCCGCTCTTCTCTATGCCGCAGACCGACTCCCCCCAGCGGCACTGCCGATTCTTCTGGACCTCGCCACAGGTCCTCCCTCCGATGAGAAGCGGGGAGCAATTCTGGCGCTGGGAAGTCAGCAGTCCCCACTGGCGGAATCGACCCTCCGCGAACTGGCACTGAGTGGACAGCCTGATGTTGCCGAGGCGGCGCTGACCGCCCTCCTGCAATCGTTGTCCACATCCCGACGACGGCTCATCAAGGAAATTCTTTACGCTCATCCCGACTTTCTGAATCGTGCCCGCGTCCTGGCGATTCTCGCGCAGTACTATCATCCCGAGTGGGACCCGATTCTGGTCAACAGCGTTGAGGACCCGTCTCCCGAGGTTCGGGTGGAAGCTCTCAAAAGTCTGCATCAGGTCGGACATGAGCGATTGATGGCCTTTTGTGAGCGGGCACTGAATGATTCCGAAAGCTCCGTCCGGGAAGAGGCATTTCGCATTCTCGTCGACAGCCACGATCGATCCGCTGAGAAAGCAGCGACGGAATACGCACTCCGGCAACTTGAGGCACGTCAGTTCGATGAGCCGATCCTCAACTATCTTGAGAGAATCCGTGATCCCCGGGCTGCCCCCGCCCTCCTCCGGGAAATTCGTCGTCCCGGCGTGTCCCGCGTCCCATTGATCGGAGTGCTTGGAGCCGTCGGGAGCAGCGACGATGTCCATTCCCTTTTTGAGGTGATTGAGACATTCACGGATGAAGAACGGCTGACAGCAATGAAGCTGCTGAATCAGGTATCGGTGCCGATGCAGCTGAAAGTGGCCCGTCAAATGGCAGGCTCTCCTAATGCATCTGCCCGCGAGATGACGATTGAGGTCCTCAAGTCCATCGGCAGTGATGACGCCATCTCCCTCTTGGCAGAAATGCTGAAAGACCCTGCTAATACACCGTTTCAGAATGCCATCTGCGTCGCTCTGGGCGAGATTGGAACCGAGCAGGCCATTCGTCATTTGCGACAGTTTCAGCATGACGCTGCCAGCAGGAATGAACAGACAGGGCTGATCTCTGCGGATCAGGGCCTTCGCATGTGGCGAAGTCGGCTCCCGGGATTCAACTTTGTGGAATCGGGAGCAGTTCACGAAAGCATGGATGAACATGAAGAGGCCATCAGGGCCTTTTCCATGGCGATCGTGATCAACCCGGATCTCGCGGATGCTTATTCCGCTCGCGGGAACGTCTATCTTCGGCTGGATCAATACCAGAAGGCGGGTGAAGATTTCCGTAAAGCCTTCGAGCTGGATGAATACGATGGACAGGCCATTACCGGAGTTGCCATCATCAACGCCATCGAAGGCCGGATTCAGGAAGCGGTCGAACTGATTGAACAGCGTCGCCACCGGTTTCCACAGGACCGGTTCTATGCTTATAACTCCGCCTGTGTCTATTCTCGCTGTATCGAGGCTCTGCGAAAACAACCTGTGTCCGCCCAGCGAGACGAGAGAATCCGACACTTTGAGGAACAGGCCATCGCGAGACTGAAAGAGTCCATGAAATTGGGATTCCGCGATGCGGACTGGATGCTCAGGGATCCGGATCTGGCAGCGATTCGCAGCCTGCCTCAGTTCAATCGCCTGACAATCGACGAATAAATCCCGTTCGTCTCCAGTTCATTCCCCAGGTTTCTCCCCAGAGTTCGCATTCGGAGTTCAGTCCCATTTCCCCCTCTTCTGACGACACAATTGCTGCCGTCGCATCTCCCGCCGGTGCCGGCATCCGAGGAATCATTCGAGTCAGCGGCCCCAGTGTCCGCGCTGTTCTGACATCGCTTCTGGGAGAAGAACTGGCTCCATTCGCCGACGGCCGTTCCAAAGTTCCGACGCGTGTCCCGATTCGCATTCCGATTGCACAAGGTCGCCTGCATCTGGACGCCCACGCCTGTTGCTGGCCAACGCATCGCAGTTTCACCGGCGAACCGCTTGTGGAACTCCACCTGCCCGGATCTCTGCCTCTGATCAATGAGATCCTTTCAAATCTTTTTCTCTCCGGCGCGCGTCCCGCAGAGCGGGGGGAGTTCACTCTGCGGGCCTTTCTCGCAGGACGAATTGATCTCATTCAGGCTGAAGCGGTCCTGGGTGTCATCGACGCCGGAAACACATCCGAGTTACAGACCGCACTCTCCCAACTGGCGGGAGGGATCTCAGGACGAATGGCTTCTGTTCGCGAGGAGCTGCTGTTGCATCTTGCAGATCTGGAAGCGGGTCTCGATTTCGTTGAAGAAGACATTGAGTTTGTTGACCGCAGTGAACTTCGACGGCGGCTGGCACTCGCTCAGGAGCTGATCGATTCACTTCGTCAACAGGCGACAGGGCGGATGGAGGCCAAAAGCCAACTCCGTGTTGTCCTGGCAGGGTTGCCGAATGCCGGGAAGAGCACACTCTTCAACAGGCTGACCGGGAAACGGGCGGCTTTGGTCTCACCCATTCCCGGAACAACGCGGGATTATCTGACGGCATCGCTCACGCATAACGGGATGACGTTCGAGCTGATCGACACTGCCGGCTGGGAACAGGCCCGGGACGGGATCGAGAGCCTCGCAGCTGAGTTGAGAAACGATCAGATTCAGCGAGCCGATCTTCTCATCTGGTGTACCGCAATGGATCTGCCGGAATCCCAGATCCACGAGAATGAGTCGGCCCGCGCCGCAGCCACAACATCACACTCTCAGCGACTGGATGTCTGGACCAAGTCCGATCGGCGCATAGAGGTTCCCCTCTTACAGTCATCATCCACTCAAAATGAGGTCATCAACAGTAAGGACGATTCCGCAAATGACGAGGCAAATCAGGATCGCCCTCTGTACGTCTCTTCC
>CALLWY010000001.1 GCA_938015865.1 uncultured Planctomicrobium sp. | reverse complement strand
CAACCGGGACAGGGACAGCAACCGGGACAGGGACAACGACCGGGACAGGGACAGCAACCGGGACAGGGGCAGCAACCCGGTGAGGGGATGGGGGGAGAGTCTGGACAGGCGCCCGGTGACGGGGGCGGTAGTGCTCAACGTGATGGGGCGTTTCGGCCGGGGGCTGGTCAGGGACCGGGAAGTTCCGGAGACATCACCCCTGAAGAAGCGGACCTGGAGCATCGAAAGAAAGCAACGGAGCTCGCGCTGAAGCGACTGCGAAGCCAGCTGGAACGGGGAGAGACTCCGAAGGAACTCATGGACGAGCTGGGATACACGCAGCAGGATCTGGAGCGGTTCATGCAGAAGCTGGAAGAACGTCTTTCCGATCCGGGACTGGACCAGTCACCGGAAGCAGCTGCTGCCCGCAGGCAGTTTGAATCGCTCCTGAAGGGGATCGACTATCGCGGTGTCAATCAGTTGCGGAGCGGAGGAGACCACGAACGAAAGGCGTCGAGGAGCGTCGGGTCGGAAAATCGGCCCGTTCCCCCGCAATATCGTCGTTCGACAGAGGCATATCGGGAAAAGACGTCACGTCAGGGAACCGGGAATTGACAATCGCCCTTCTGGCGGGAAGGATGCAACAACCATGAGTTTCACTGATGCATGTGAGCAGTTCGGCAGGAGTCCACAGGAGGAAGCCGTCGACTGTCGGACACAGGGATCTCCCCTGATCCCTCACGTGCGTGAAATCTCGTTGGACCGGGGAGGCTCGCAGAGCTGAGCGACTCCCCTTCCCTGTTGTCCCGTTACCAGTCCAAGCGATTTACAACCTCCTCGTGCAGCCATCTCCCCTTCGATTCCTGAAGAACGTCAATCGCGGGCGCGAAATCGCGACGGTCCTTCTGAACTATGGATTTGGTGACGTTCTGGAACGTCTTGGACTGCTCCCCTATCTGAAATGGGGGAGGCGTCTGATTTCCCGAAAGGCCCGGGATGCGACCGAACAGCTGACGACAGCGAGGAGAATTCGTCTGGCCCTGCAGGACCTCGGGCCGACGTTTGTGAAGTTTGGACAGGTCCTCAGCACCCGGGCCGACCTGATCCCGCAGGACCTGATCGACGAACTCTCCCTGTTGCGGGAACAGGTTCCTCCTTTTGCACAGGAAAATGTCGATCGCCAGTTGGAGGAGGAGTTCGGCCGTCCCATCAACGAACTGTTCGCGACGTTTGACAATCATCCACTGGCAGCCGGGTCTCTGGCTCAGGTCCATCGGGCTGTTTCAAAAGACGGACGGAATCTGGTGGTGAAGATTCGTCGTCCGTCCGTTGTCTCCTGTGTGGAACCGGATGTCGTGCTGATGCTGGAACTGGCGCAGCTTCTCGAACGGCATGTCCCCGAATCACGTGTTTTTGATCCCGTCGGACTGGTGAAACAGTTCACGCGGACGATTCGCCGGGAGATGAATTTTCGGCGGGAAGGCCGGGCGATGCTCGACTTTGCCCGGCGATTTGAAGGGGATCCCCGGCTATATGTCCCTAAGGTGGAACAGGAGCTTCTGACTGAATCGGTCGTTGTGATGGAATTCATCAGCGGCATCCGGGTGGATGATTCCGCCGCCATCCGGGCTGCGGGACTCGATCCCAATCAACTTGCCAGAGACGGGGCGGAAATTTTCATGCGGATGGCCTTCGAAATGGGGGTCTTTCATGGCGATCCTCATCCTGGAAATATCCGCATCCTGCCAAGCGGCCCCATCTGCCTTCTCGACTATGGAATGGTTGGATTTCTTGATGACGGACGCCGCGAATTGCTCGTTGACCTGTTTGTTGCGATTGCCCGACAGGACGTCAACAGCGTCATCAAGGTTGTCATGAATCTGGGGGAACCAACTCAGCAGATCGACCGGATTCTGCTTCAGGCGGACGTCCGGGACTTTCTCGATGCGTATTACGGGGTTCCGCTGGAGCAATTGCATGTGGGGCAGTTACTCACCGATTTTATCGGGATTCTCTCCAGTCACGGATTGCATATTCCCGGCGATCTGATGGTTCTGGTTCGTGCCATCATTACGCTGGAGGGGGTTGGACGCGGGCTGGATCCCCGGTTCAATATCGCGGAAGTGCTGGCCCCGTTCGTTGAGAATCTGATTCGCGAGCGGTATCAGCCGCGCAGGATTCTGGAACGGACGCTGACCGATGTCCGGACGCTGGTTGCGGCGGCCCATGATGTCCCGTTGCATCTTGGGAAGACACTCAAGAAGATCAGTCAGGACGATGTCAAGGTTCAACTGGAACACCGTGGACTCGATCACCTCATCAGCGAGTTCGACCGTTCCAGTAACCGGATCATTGTTGGGATGCTGTTGTCATCGATTATTCTGGCGACCGCCCTCCTGATCCGGGCAGGGAATGCCGATTCCTACTGGTTTGCCCTGCCGCTGTTTATCCTGTCCGGACTACTGGGGGTGTGGCTGGTCTGGGGGATTCTCAGAAGCGGCCGCCTGTAAGCAGATTTAATATCCAGTGGAATCCATCGAGCTGCAGGGGCTGGCAGCGTCCAGTGAAACAGGAAGAGAGTTCAGAGTGAGTCGTTATACGCTTGTCGGTGACGCCGGTCATACCCGGGTGAAGCTCGCTCTTTGCCGGAATGAGGAGGGCGGACAACTTCCCACGCCCGTTGACTCTGTGGCTGCGGTTTATGATGTTCCTCTCGACTGGGAGAAAGTCCATCAGTGGACGCAGGAGCACTCGATTACCAGTGTGGTCATCACCGGAACCAATGAAAGCCGTGCCCGCGCACTGGTCGATAGCTGGCCCGCTTCATTGCCCACTCCGTTTTTCCTCAAAGACAAAACGCTCATCCCGATCACCATCGATGTGATGTTTCCCCAGAAGGTCGGGATGGACCGACTCCTCAATGGAGTGGCGGCCAATGTCATTCGGGAGGCCGGTCAGCCTGCCATTGTGGTCGACTCCGGGACCGCGATCACCGTTGATCTGGTGAGTGCGGATGGATCTTTCCGGGGAGGTTCGATTTTGCCGGGCATTCTGCTGGGGGCCAAGTCTCTTCATGAGGAGACAACGACGCTTCCGCATGTCAATGTCTGGGAGTTGCTGAAAAAAGAGCCTTCCCCGCTTGGTCGATGTACCGAAGATGCCATCGCAGCGGGTTTGTACTGGGGGCACCTCGGAGCGGTGAAAGAGATGATCTCCCGTTACAGAGACATTCTCCCAGCGTCAGACCCGGAACCGCTGGTTTTGCTCACCGGAGGAGCTTCTGTCATTCTGGCCCCCTACATCCTCGGTTCGCGTCGCGAACCGGATCTCTCGCTGCAGGGGCTTGCGGTGGTTGCGAATCAACTCGATACCCGTTCCGGAACACACTAAGAATAAACGCTACCGATTGCCGTCCATGTCTGATTCAGAAAAACAGTTGACAGCATCTGTGTTGACCCCTCCCGGACGGGGAGCGGTGGCGACGATCGGACTGCGCGGGGATGTCGGTCGGATCAACGATCTGTTTCAGGCAGTCAATCGCAAGCGGATTGAGGAGCAGCCAGTCGACCGGATCTGCTTCGGACGCTGGGGGACCGATCCAGCAGAAGAAGTGGTCCTCATCCGAACCGCTCCAGAACAGCTGGAAATTCACTGTCACGGTGGGTCTGCTGCCGTTCAGAGGATTCTGAATGATTTGACCGGCAGCGGCGCGACGCTTGTCTCCAATGAGGCATGGTTAATCGAGGAAGTTCGATCCCGGGAGGCAGCGGAGTGTCTTCTCGCATTGACCCGGGCGACGACTCAGCGGACTGCGCATCACCTGCTTCGGCAGACCCAGCATTTCCCGTCGGCGTTCTCGAAACTGGAGACACTGCCGGAACCGGAACGTGTCCGTGTGATTGAACGGATGCTTCGCTGGAAGGATTTCGGGCTTCATCTGACAACTCCGTGGAAAGTGGTGCTGTGCGGACGCCCCAATGTGGGGAAGTCGAGCCTGATCAATTCTCTGGCGGGATTTACCCGATCAGTTGTCTTTGACCAGCCGGGGACAACGCGGGATGTGGTGGCGGTCGAGACCGCAATTGATGGCTGGCCGGTCGAACTCTCCGATACCGCAGGGATTCGCAGCAACGCGGGAGAGCTGGAAGCGGCGGGAATCGAACTGGCACAGAACCGGATTCGCGAGGCGGATCTGGTCCTGATTGTTCTGGACGCCACAACAGGGCGAATGCCCGAGGATCTCGAAGTGATTCAGCATACCCCTCGGCTAATTGAAATCTGGAACAAGGTGGATCTGGTCCCTTCTCCATCGGAACTGAACCTTCCAGAAGGGGCCATCGCCGTCTCTTCGACCACCGGGCAGGGACTGGCAGAGTTGATGGAGCGAATCGGAAAGACTCTTGTTCCGCATGAACCGGATGAGACCGAAGCCTACCCGGTGACCGCATCACAAGTCGACCGGCTCCTTGCCCTCGCAGATCGCTGTTGATCGTCCTGATCACCTTGGATCGTGATGGCAGCAAAAGGAATTTTTTGTTCTTTATTGTCGCAGGTGTCAGCGACGACTCTGTGTCAGCCAGCGTCCCAACTCACCAATTTCTGGAACCACCAGATCGGGGGGATCAGCAAGTTGAGCTGTCTCTTCCGCCGTGGCTTCCCCGCTGAGGACGAGGACCGAGAAGGCGTTTGCCCGCTTCGCCATCGCCAGATCGGTGTAAATTCTGTCCCCCACCATGGCGAGTTCGTCTGGCTGCAGCTGATAACGTAAACAAAGCACTTCCAGCATGGTTGGTTCCGGTTTCCCGAGGACAATGGGACTGCGCCCAGTCGCTGCTGTCAGGCACGCACAGATCGACCCGCAATCGACCAGAACCATTTCTTGATTGGTGGGACAGACCAGATCGGGATGCGTCGCCAGAAATGGGAGTCCCTTCTGAATCCAGTAGGCAGCCCGGCAGAGGCGTTCATAGGTCAGTGTCGTATCGAAGCCGACAACAACCGCTTGCGGCGTCTCCCAGCTGATCGACCACCCCCCGCGTTCAAACTCCTCACTCAGCGAGGGAGTTCCCAGAACCGCAAGTGACCGGACATCCGGAAAGCGTTCTCTCAAAACGGCCATGGTGGCCTGAGCGGGGGTCTGAATCGATTCCAGCGAAGCGGGGATTCCCAGTCGATTCAGCTTTGTGACATAATCATCTCGACTCAGCGACGTATTGTTCGTCAGGAACGAGTACCCGATCCCCTGCTCCTCCAATTGCGACAGAAATGGAAGGGTGGACTCGAAAAGTTGCCCATCGCGATAGATGGTCCCATCCATATCGAGGGCGATATGTCGAATTCGCCGCAGCCGTGCGTGAAGATCGGCATTTGCAGGAGTCGCCGTCATCCCCCCTGCTCCGGTGTGATTTCCCATTCCCCTCCCGGGCCGAAGAGTTCCTCAAGGCACGGATGGAATAATCCTGTCCTCACCGCAAAATCGAGGACAGTGAACCGGCGGCGGATGTAATAGGCCTGTTCAAAACTTCGCTTCAATCGCACACGGGAAATGCCGATCTGCTCAGGCTGACAGGGGCTCCCCGCCGTCGTGAGCATCTTTCCTGCGTTCCGAAAGGGGCGAAGCTGATTTTCCAGACGCTTTTTCAGATCAGGCCAGATCTCTTTCACCCGCAGGAGCTGGGAGCGGATTTCCTCGCGGTTCTGATATTTGGCCCGAGTCTCTTCAATTCCCTTGTCGATCAATTCATCGATTTCCAGGCAGGACTCGATCCGGGCGCGAACATCCTCCCACTCGGGCCATTGCTGAACAGTCCGATCTACGTCCAGCGTTGTCAGATCCCGGGACAGAATGGCTTCATACAGCTTCAGTGAAGCACACGTTCCTACGCCGACTTTAAACCCGTGTGATGGAGCCGATCCATTGTGGGTATGGTGCTGCATATCCCAAAGGTGGCTGAACTGATGCTCTGCTCCGGACGCAGGGCGACTGGAGCGGGTCGCCTGCATGGCGAAGCCTCCCATCATCAACCCGACAACAAGACTTTGAAGCGATTTCGGATTGGCATCCGGAATTCCCTGCGGATGTCCTACCCAATCCGGCAGAAAGTCCTGCACGGTTGCCCAGGCATGTCGATCAATCGGTTCGACCTCGAGTGCATCGGCAAGGATCCAGTCCGCGCCGGCGACCCCTTTGGCCAGCAGGTCAGAGTATCCCGAAGGATTCAATGGCCAGGGAGCGGAGGCGATGACTTCAAGATCCGCCAAAACCGTCTGTGGCGCAGGACAGTCGAATGTCTGCTTTGATCCCTGATGAGTGATCGATGCTCCATATGCGGTGTAACCATCCATGGAGGCCGCTGTGGCGACAGCAAGATATTGTCGCCCCTGTCGAAACGCAGACAGTTTGGTCAGGTCATTAATCGTTCCTGAGCCGACAGCGATGGGAATCTCCTCTGTTCCCGAAAGCCGTTGATCGAGTGCGCTGACGAACCCTGACTCCGCATAGACATCATCCGGAAAGAGGAACGGATCGACACACGGAATGCCCGCTCGCCGAAGCCCGTTCAAGACATCGACTCCGGCGACTGAAAATGTTTTTCGGTCGGCAATGATGATCGCCTGTTTTCCCGGATACGATTGCTGAAAGTGTTCAGCGACGTGATGCCGGATTCCCGGTTCCACAACAAGGACCTGAGTGTCGCGGGCGGATTGAAGAGCCCGGTCCAGCAGGTGTTGTTCTGCATCAGTTAATCGCGGAATCGGGATTGGATTCATTTCAGACGTTCCTGCACGCTGAGCATCTGGATCGGAAAGTCAGTGCAATGAATATCCACACCCAGTCCTCGGGCGAGCAGATAGTCCTGCACACTTCGACCCGGCCATCCATTCACCATCAGGCCCGCTTTCTGCGCCTCCCGGACGGCGTTACGGGACGATCCTGCCAGCTGGCAGGCGATGCGATCTGCTCCAACCTCTTTCGCCCGGTCGATCAATTCCTTTGAGCACGGTCTGGACACGATCAGCGACAGTGGAGCGCTGGCGTCCATCTTGCGAAGGACTCGCAGAGGACGGTCGTCGAATGAGGAAAAGACGTATGTGGAGTCGGGGTGTTTCTTCGCGCTGGCAGCGGTATGAAGTTTCTGGCAGTACTCCTCGATCCGTTCATCGGGATAATGGTCTCGCTTGCCGGTTTTCATTTCCAGTTCGATATAGACCCCCGGCTTGTCATGGAAGTAGTCAAGGAACTCATCCAGAAAGAGAAAGGACTCCCCGAATTTCTTCGTCTTCAGGCTGCGAAGCTCGTTGGCGGTCTTGAGTTCCACCGATCCTGTGCCGTCATGCGTTCGATCGAGTGTGTCGTCATGAAGAATGACAAGAACTCCATCTTTGGTCATTCGAATGTCGACTTCAAAACCGCGAATTCCCTTCTCATAGCTGGAGCGAAACGCCCCCAGCGTGTTTTCTTCGAATTCTTCCATTCCCCCGCGGTGTGCCAGAATCAAGGGTGGTTTCTGTGCAAATGCTAGTGCGGAAAGCTGGACGATTCCCAGCAGGACAAGCCCGAAGATGCTCAAAGATCGGATGGCCATCAACAACAGTTCCTCATGTGGGAGATCTTCTTCCATCCGACATGACATCGACGTCAGTGGACAGGACGATCCGGGACCTGAATGACTCTCTGATCACATTGGTGGGGCAGAAGTTGTCTGGACGGACAACGTATCCCCGTGATCGATTGGCCATGTTATGGAGATCAGCCGGGAACGTTCAATTGGATCGGCCGATTTTTATGATTGCCAAAGCAAGGAATTGAAGAGCTGTACCCCGTTGGAGAGCGTCCTGACCCCGATCAATCCGGGATTGTCAGAATTCGTGCACAGAATGTCGGACGTCGGAAGATCCGCGATGACGTCGGCGAATTGTGAAGCCTGTTTCAGTAGCTTCCCGAAATTCCGCTGGAACCGTCGATGACAATTTCCCGTTTGACCGGCACGAATCGGATTTGGCGTGCCGCTGTCGGGCTGACCGCTTGCCCGGGCTGTGCCTGATGATACAGGTGGGCATCTTTCCCGAGGCCTCTGAGCGTGAACAGGCCATAGCGCTCATCAAAGGTCAATTCATCGGCGACAGCTCGAAAGACATGCCCTTCCAGTTCCGTATTGCCAATCGCAAAGACTTCATAAGACTTGTCCGATTGTGATGGTCCCGGCTTCTGAATGATCCTCATCTGGTCACACTTCATCCAGACTGCGTTCGCTGCTTCTGGCGTCTTCTCCGAGAGCTGTTCTCGAGTAAACCGGGCTTGAGCCATTTCCACCGGGGCGGTGAGAACTTCGACCCGTTGATGAAGCGTGGCATCGTTTCGGTTGATGTTGCCATCAATCATCCCCGCGAAACGAACGTTTGAATATCGCCATTTGGTTTCGGACGGCTTGGCGGGCTGATTGGCCTGTGGACCTTCGACAGGTGAGAACCGAACGGCATCTCCAAGGCTCCATGACTGGAGTTCTCCAGGGCCATCCCCTTTGAAGTCTCCAGAATTCATGTTGACCTTGAAGTTCGACAAACGGGACTTTCGAACTGCGGTTAATGCATTCTGCTGAAACTCGAAGCTTTCCAGCACAACGTTGTGACGGGCTTCCACCTCGGAAATTGTCAGGTCGGGAGTGGCACGATCAGGCTCTGCAAACGAGATTCGCTGATTAACCGTCGCGGTCAGGTCTTCGCACAAAAGACGTGTCACGCTCTGCTGTTCACCGGGAAGAGCTGCGGTCACTTTCCCCCAGAAACGTGCCGCCACACCATCAAACGACATCCCTTCCTGCCAGACAATGTCCAAGGTGGCCTTCCCGCTGTTCGACTTTCCATTCATCGAATTGGGGAGCTGAACACTCAGGCCACCGGGGCCGAGCACGTCAGCCCTGTTTTCATGTCGAACGAGGGTAATGTGACCACCGCGAATGGTGGCCTGTCCCATGGAGATACTGGCGTACTCCTGTGTTTCTCCCTCCCCTCCAATTTCCCCTTTGACAGTCAGGATCTGCCGGATCCCCCCCTGATTCTGTGCCAGAAGAGTGCGTCCTTTAATCACAAGCGGGCCATTGGTTGATGCAGGCGGCATGGGGCCGGACTGTCCGGGATCATGTTGAATGAGGATATTTCCTTCCCCGGAGGCCTGAGAAAGGTCGATGGCGGACTGGACCGGATCATGGATCAGATCAATTGCCAGCGTATCGGCAGAGACGAGCCACGGATTTTCCGCCCGCTGTTGTTCTGTTGAATCACTGCGTTGACCAACACGAGAACTGGAGAGTGTGGACCCCTTCAGGACGCCGGGGGTGATCCGCACGTCGATCAGGTTCGACCGCTCGATCACCAGCTGTGATGAGGTGAGACGGACGTTCTTTTCGGCGCGTGCTCTCTTGACCGGAAGCGGGCGGGCCAGCGTACGAGGACCTGCGGAAGTGGCAAGGCCTCCGGAACTCCCGGGACGTCCACCCGACTGCGGAAGGCGATCCAGATCAGCCCAGATATGAATCAGATCTGCGGAGATTCCAAACTGCCCGGGAATCCCCATCAGTGCCTGATCTTCGATGCGGATCTGATGGACCGGTTCAACGGGATCTGGGCGGACCTGGACCCGCGAGTTCCATCGGACAATCATTGGCGGCTGAGTCGTGTCCGCCTGCATGACATCCATTTGCCCGGGACCGCGGCATTCGAGATATTCAATCTGGTTTCTCGGTGTGTGCTGGATTCCGATTTGCGGGCAGGCAAACTTCATCTCTCCCCGATGGATGATCACCTGCTCCTGATCGACCAGAATGGCCCGTCGAAGGGCGGCATCATAACTGAGGTCCTGCATGACCGCAGCGAGCTGATGCTCATCCGAAGTGACTTTCAGTCGACGGCCTCGCCCATTCTCGGAGCCACGAGCCATCAGACTGCGGAAGACGAGTCCATCAAACGCCTTTGCCGGGTCCTCGTCGTCGATGAGGTTTTCCGATTTGGCTGAGTCAAACAGAAGCTTCAGCCAGACGCATTCGATACTGTCTTTTTTGGCGGCCCCATCGGGATCGGTCAGATGCGTCACGCGGACGTTGTCGTCGAGGGTCGCTTCCCGCTTCACAACGTCATAGAGGAATGCACCGTCACTCCGGAGATGGGAACGACGACGCTTCCCTTGTTGTTCATCCTCAAGATCGATCGCAACATTTCTTCGAAGAAGAATCTGGGAGAGTCCCCCAACGCGGGGCATGTCTTTCCCGAGGATCGATTCATGGCTGGGTTCAAATGTCAGCTGAATCTGATCCGCAGTCCCGGTGATCCGTCGCTGATCTTTCTCGGTGGGACCATAAGCAAATGAAATGGCGTGGTCGCTGTAGAGCTGGGATGAGTCCTCTTCGAATTTGAAGTTCTGCCCGTGAAGCTGAAGTCCATCGGGACCATCGACATGAACGTTCCCTTCCATCGATGCCCAGACGATCCGACCGGGATTGGCATTGGACAGCGCAATTGCCGCATCGAAGAAGGAGTTCTGAAACTTGATCTGGGCGCGTTCTGCCTGAAGACGAAAGGGAGGAGCCCCCGGACGTTTCGGATCATTCCAGAAGATGGCGACAGGAGAAATAAGGATGGAATTTCCTGAACCCGGCACCCGCTCAAAGTGCTTGAAGTACAGGTAGGCGTGTTCCCCCATTAACCAGGTCTGCTCTGCCCGGTGGGTCCACGGGGCTTCCGGAAAGATCTCTGCTGCTTTCTGATCGAAGAGTGCGGGACCATGAAGCTGCGTCTCAAGCGGTCCCGCGAGAGGATGACGGTTTTCCCGGATCTCCGTCAGCGGGATGATGATCGCAGAGTAGACGCGAAACGTCACTGCGAGTGTCACCACGACGATCAATGTGATCAGAAAACGCTTCATTTGCATTTGCCTGATCCAGGGTCACGTGGGGAGACAGGGATTGAAAAAATGGAAAACACCAGACGCTGAAGACCTGAAGGGATGATTCGAATTCGAAACGGAATCGGAACGAGCGGACGGGGTCAATCGTGCGATTCTGCGGGAATCCATCCGATGACATCGGTAATGTCGATCATTCCTCTTGGCCGGTAATCATCATCTATGACAGGGAGTTCGCTGATTTTTCGCTCTGCCAGCAGGTCGATCACCTCCGACAACATTGCAGAACAATGAACTGTCAATGGCTTGCTGGTCATCACATCACCTATGGGCTGATCCAGCGCGGCGTCATTCCGGCGCTCCATGAGGCGGGCCAGATCGCTATCAGTGAAAATCCCCGCCAGAGTGCCATCATCGTTGAGTAGAATCACGGCCCCGGAACGGCGTCCGGGGCGGGTTGTTTGTGTGAAAACCTGACGAACGGTGGCGTCGACGGCGGCAGTTCTGAGCTGTTCCAGTGGCCGCATCACCTCAGTGACGCGGCGCAGCTTCTGGCCCAGACTCCCTGCTGGATGAAACCGGGCAAATTGCTGCGGGCTGAATCCACGCTCCTGACTGACCACCAGGGCAAGAGCGTCGCCGACCGCAAGCATTGCGGTCGTGCTTGTCGTCGGAGCGAGCCCCCAAGGGCAGGCCTCCTTGAGACGTCCGATTGGGATCACTACATCAGACTGGCGGGCGAGCGAGTTCTGATCGGTCGATGTGATCGAAACGATGCTGACTCCAAGCGACTTCACTGTGGGGAGAATAGAGAGTAATTCTTCTGTTTCGCCGCTATTGGAAAGTGCGAGCAGGACATCCCCGGCGTGAAGACAACCGAGGTCTCCGTGGACAGCTTCTCCCGGGTGAAGAAAATGGGCTCGGGTTCCTGTGGAAGAGAATGTGGCAGCGAGCTTCTGTCCAATTAAACCCGCTTTACCCATCCCGCAGACAATGACGCTTCCGGTGCTGTTGAGCAGTGAATCGACCGCCTGACAGAAGCTGGCGTCCAGATGCTTCATCACTTCCAGAAGCGCGTCCGCCTCCTTGCGAACAACCTCGCGTCCCGCACGAAGACGTTCGAATTGAGACAAGGGGATCAGACGTTCAGCGGCGCCCACAATTGACTTCCTGTAATCGATGTCCTGTCAGGCATCGAGGCTCCATCGGGATACGGACAGTGCCGATGGTTCAGCTCTCTGGTGTCTGACTGTCAGACTTCACTTTGGAAAAAGGAGTTGCGCAATCGGAAATTCGAAGGAAAAACCTGACTGAGAGTCTCGTCCCTTGGTCCTGTTGACCTGCTCCAGACAGGCAGCGAATGACCGGCCGCAACGGAGCGGGAGTCTATCCCTGAACGCGAAAAGAGGTCAACGTGAATCGTCCGCACAAGGCCATGAACGGGCGTTCTGTGCCGGTTCTCTGGAGGCTGATGAGATTTTGTTGTAAATTGCTTTCGAAAATAAAGTTGCGTCTTGTGGTGCTGTGAGGGGCGCGTCACGAAAGGCAATTCGATCGTCGGTGCGATCAGGTTTGGATTGCGACGGCGGTGAATTCGTCTCGAATTCGGGATATCGAGGGATAAACTGGGTAAAGAGGCAAGAAACGGGATTTCAAAACCTCACTTCAACAATCTTGTTCGATCGGAAGTCTGCGGTTTTCCCGGGGATGACGTCGTCGAACAGGACGGAAGGGAAGACGGGAGAGCATCATGTCGCAAATGGTTTCGCTGTTTGATATTGATCTGATGGTGGAATACGCGGGGAATGGCGAACCCATTGTTTTTGTTCACGGGTTTCCGTTAGACCATTCCATGTGGCGTTCGCAGATCGATGCGTTCTCCCAGACACACACGGTCATTGCTCCGGATTTACGGGGGTTTGGGCAGAGCGAAGATTCTGCCGGAACCGTCACGATGGAGCAGTTTGCCGATGATATCGCTGCAATTCTGGAGCAGCTGCATGTGGAAGGCCCAATCACCTTTTGCGGGCTTTCGATGGGGGGCTACATTGCCTGGCAGTTCTGGAAGCGGCATCCCAAATTGCTCAAAAGGCTGATTCTTTGTGACACCCGGGCGATTGCAGATTCCCCGGAGGCCCGCCAGACCCGTCTTGATGCAGCAGAACGGGTTCTCAGTGAGGGGCAGCAGTTTCTGGCGGAATCCATGATTCCGAAAATGTTTGCGCCAGTGACACGCGAGCGGCATCCCGAACTGGTGGAAGAAACAAAACGAACGATCCTGATGAATTCCCCGATGGGA
This sequence comes from uncultured Planctomicrobium sp., assembly GCA_938015865.1. Lineage (GTDB taxonomy): Bacteria > Planctomycetota > Planctomycetia > Planctomycetales > Planctomycetaceae > Planctomicrobium. Next base: position 3,569 of record CALLWY010000001.1, on the reverse strand, counting down.
ATTGCTGCAGCCCAGAAAGGACTGGCAGCCCGTCCAGATGTGACCTCCTGGCTGCCGGAAATCAAGGTCCCTGCGTTGCTGATTGTCGGGGAAAAGGATGAGATCAGCCCGCCGGATGAGATGCAGACCATTGCGGATGCCCTTCCCCATGGGAAGCTGGTCGTCATTCCTGATGCCGGACATATGGCCCCCTTGGAGCAGCCGCAGGCGGTCAACGACGCGATCCGCCAGTTTCTGGATGAATCCGTCTGAACCTGTCTCACGGAACGCTGGAACCGGACAAAGCAAAGTGGTCGGTGCTGAACTTGCCCGAACCGACTGGTCCCATTCCCCATCGATTCCGTTGACGGATACGTCGGCAGGGTTATGCTGGCACGTTGCTGGATCGATGGTCATCCAGTTCGATTTGCACAGGAATTACGTTCTCTCACGCTCTTCAGATCAAGAAAACTTCGGCGATGTCGACTCCGTCCCGTTCACTCCTTGAAACTTTCGAAAACCCCTTTCCACAACGGGATTACGTCATCGATACCGTCTGTCCGGAGTTCACGTCTCTTTGTCCGAAAACGGGGCAACCGGACTATGGGACGTTGACGATTTCGTATATTCCGGATCAGAAATGCTTCGAACTGAAATCGCTGAAGATGTATCTTCAGTCCTACCGGAATCACGGGGCTTTCTATGAGAGAGTCACGAATACGATTCTGGATGATCTTGTGGCAGTCACGGAACCGCGGTGGATGAAGATCGAAGCGGCATTCACTCCTCGGGGAGGAATTCGGACCACGGTGATTGTGGAACATCCTGCGAAACCGGCTGCCCGCTGATTTAACAGGGAGTCCAAATCCGGGAGTAATAAAGGGAACTCGCCATTCTGTTATGACCGCCCTGTCCGCTTCTCATCCCCGAGTTCTTTGCGGCACGATCCTTCTCGGAGGGTCCGCACTAGGTGGGGGGCTGGCAATGGCTGCAGGGATGGGAGCACTGCCCGGTCGGCTGGATGCGTTCATTCATTCCAATTCCGCCGTCTGGCTGCTTGGATGTGTGGCGATGCTCATCGTCAGTGTTCGCCTGCTCTGGGACGCGGGACACCGACAGACAGAATGGGAGCCAACTCGAAACGGGGTACGATTCGACTCGGTTGTCGTTTACTCGCGCCCGGATTGCCTCCTATGCGAGGAGGCTATCGAGATCCTCTCCCATTACCGTCGATGGCTTCCGCCTGTTTCTGAGGTGTCGATTGAGGACGATCCCGAAATGCGGAAGCAGTTCGATGAACTTGTTCCGGTCGTCGAGATCGATGGGAAGATCCGTTTTCGCGGCTCAGTCAATGAAGTTCTGCTGCGCCGCCTGATTGAAGGGACTTCTCCTCTCCCCCGTCTGAAGCATCGGTAGTTCAGTCTCGCTTCGCCGCCGTGATGAATCCGATGTGAGTCACCACTGGGGCTGATGTCCCTGACAACTCACAGCATTACAAATGCCCCGCGAGTGGGCTAATGCCCGACGTGCCGGCGTCCCCCGCTCTGAACAAGCGACGGATGTTATTTCCGCAAGCATGCGAGGGCGGTTTCAGCAGCAAAGCGGACGTCATCCGTATCGCTTCGGCACAGTTTCAGAAGCTCTGGGGTCGCCAGTCGGGCGTCTCGTCCAATGGAAGCAAGGCTCAGGCAGGAAGCCTGCTGCACACCCTGGTCGTTGTCTCGAAGTCCCGAGATCAGAGCAACGACAGCATCGCGGGTCATTGGACCGGAGACATGTCCGAGAGCCATTGCAGCGAACCACCGAATATCGGCATCAGAATGCCGGATTGCCTTCGTCAGGATAGCCACGGCATCGCGATCTGTAGGGAAAATCTGAATCAGTGCTTCAGAAATATAGAGCTGCGTCAGGAGATCGTTGCTTGCCTTCAATGTCGTATTGAGAGCCACAGCGGCGTCCATGGCTTCCGGCCCATATCGGCCCAGCAGGTAGGCTGCAAGGCGAACAATCTGCTCATCGGAGTCATGAAGGTGACGGCTCAGGGTCGCAACGGATTTCCATGAGTCTCCCGCGATTTCCCGCAACGCGAAGGCAGCGTAGATCGAGACGACCGGTTCCGGATCTTCCATCAGGTAGTGAACGGCGGGAGATGCTGACCGAGCCTCCTGTCCACATTCGGCGAGAGCTTCCAGACCCTGAACGCGAATGTAGGGATCAAGGCTTTCGAGTTTCTTGACCAGCGGGATCAGGTTTTCCGGCAGCCCCTCACAGCAGTCAACAAGCGACAACGAGTTCTCCCCGGAAGGTTCCGCTGGACCTTTCTCTGGAGCAGAAGGGAGTGATGGAGCCGCCGTCTCTGTTTTCAGAGGGTGAGGTGCCGGATTTTGCGAAGGAATTCGGGTCCATTTTGTATCTGACTCGATCGGATTGGCAGCGGCTGGTTCCGGTGGAAGTCCAGTTTGCTGGACCGGAGTCAACTCCATAATTGGAGAAGTATTCTCTTTGGCAGCAGCGACATTCTGTGAATCGGAGGATGCAGACGAGGTCGGGATCTCGATGATTTTGGGCCCAACCCGTTTTTCACTGGCTCCCGACGGAGGGGCGACGAGATTGCCACTTTCGGCAACATGCTCGCTGGTGCCGTTCCCCGTGACACGCTTCCCAGCAAGATAGATTTCCAGGTTTGGAATGGGATTTCGGGATCTCGAAAGAGTGGGAATGCTCGAGTTCCCTTGGACAGCTGGTTTCTGTGCGAAAATGGAGTTCGTCGAGTCGAATTTCCCTGCCGATTGAGAACCGCTATTGCGCCATTCCTGCTTCGTCAGATCGGCTGGTGTGGGGACCGGCTCAATTGATTTTCCGGGATTGGTCCTCTGTGAGTGATCTTGCGCATCAGGGACAACCTCCTGATACGCTGTTGTCATCATGCTGGAGCCAGACTCCAATTCGCCATGAGACGAAGCAACGTTCTCTGGAAATTCGCGGGGAGCAAGGTGCTCGAAGGACAGCTGCTCGACTTCCGAAGTGCCCGTGGAATTGCGCGGGGAGTCTACTTCCAACTGTGCTCCGACCGGAACAATGTCTTTTGCGGAAGAAACTGATTGCCACGAATCAGCAAGGGGAAGCGGGGGGAGTAGTTGGTCGCCGTCTTTTGTTGACGGAGCAGAATTCGCAGACAACGGGTGAGGCACGTCGGGATTCGCAATGGATTCGTCAGCGCTTTGCCACGAGTCTGTACTCTTTGCCTGAAGGGACCGAATCGTCGGTAGCCGGCTTGGGGAAGCCGATTCGTTGGTTCCCCGAATGAGGGTCAGACCTTTGGAGAAACGGGGATCCCTCGACTGCGGACGGGAATCATGAGCCGTTTCCACAGCCCGATTCAAAGAGAGGTCAGGGATTGGGCTTCCTGTTAAAGAAAGTGCTGCCGAAGGCTCCAGAGAACTGCAACCAGCTGCAGATGCCAGGAACACCGGTACCCAAATCCACTTCGTTGTACGACGCATCCATGCCCCCCAGTTTGATCCATTCCCCGCAGGCCCGCACGCTCCGTCGCCATGAGGAACGCCAGCCCTGCGATCACGCCCCCCAGC